>NZ_JBFUGN010000222.1:0-7567 GCF_056402895.1 Rhizobacter sp. P3_B12
GGTTCCGGTGCGCGCCCCCGCGGCGAACGAATCGGCCAGCGGGGTCACCCGCACCGCGATCAGCGCCGAGCCGCGCGGCGGGCGCCTCTACGTCTTCATGCCGCCGGCGACCGCGCTGGAGGATTACCTGGAGCTGGTCGCCGCGGTCGAGGACACCGCGCTCGAGATGAAGCTGCCGGTGATCCTCGAAGGCTACGAGCCGCCGAAGGATCCGCGGTTGTCGACGCTGCGCGTCACGCCCGACCCCGGCGTGATCGAGGTCAACATCCACCCGGCGCACAGCTGGGGCGAGCTGGTCGAGCAGACCACGCACCTGTACCAGGCGGCGCACGAGACGCGGCTGTCGACCGAGAAGTTCATGGTCGACGGCCGCCACACCGGCACCGGCGGCGGCAACCACTTCGTGCTGGGTGGCGCCACCGTGGCCGATTCGCCGTTCCTGCGCCGGCCCGACCTGCTGGCGAGCATGGTCGGCTACTGGCACAACCACCCGGCGCTGAGCTACCTGTTCTCGGGGCTGTTCATCGGCCCGACCAGCCAGGCGCCGCGCGTCGACGAGGCGCGCAACGATTCGGTCTACGAGATCGAGATCGCATTCGCCGAGCTGCAACGGATCGCGGCGCAAGGCAACGGCTACACGCCGCCGTGGCTGGTCGACCGGCTGATGCGCAACCTGCTGATCGACGTGACCGGCAACACGCACCGCGCCGAGTTCTGCATCGACAAGCTGTACTCGCCCGACGGCCCGACCGGCCGGCTCGGGCTGCTGGAGATGCGCGCGTTCGAGATGCCGCCGCATGCGCGCATGAGCCTGACGCAGCAGCTGCTGATGCGCGCGCTGGTGTCGCGCTTCTGGCAGCGCCCGTACCAGCCGCCGCGCCTGAAGCGCTGGGGCACCGAGCTGCACGACCGCTTCATGCTGCCGCATTTCATCTGGCAGGACCTGTGCGACGTGATCGAGGAGCTGAACCAGTTCGGCTACACGTTCCAGCCGGAGTGGTTCGCGCCGCACCTGAACTTCCGCTTCCCGCGGCTGGGCGATTTCAATGCGATGGGCACCGAGGTGGAGCTGCGGCTGGCGCTGGAGCCGTGGCATGTGATGGGCGAGGAGGGGGCGCCGGGCGGCACGGTGCGCTTCGTCGATTCGTCGGTCGAGCGGCTGCAGGTGCGGGCCACCGGGCTGGTCGGCGACCGCCATGTGCTGACCTGCAACGGCCGCGCGATCCCGATGCAGCCGACCGGCAAGGTCGGCGAGTTCGTCGGCGCCGTGCGCTACCGCGCGTGGAACCCGCCGTCGGCGCTGCACCCGAGCATTCCGGTGCATGCGCCGCTGACGATCGACCTGGTCGACAGCTGGATGAGCCGCTCGCTCGGCGGTTGCCAGTACCACGTCGCGCACCCGGGTGGGCGCAACTACGACACTGCGCCGGTCAATGCGTACGAGGCGGAGGCGCGAAGGCTGGCGCGCTTCTTCCGCGTCGGCCACACGCCGGGCGTGATGGCGCTGCCGAAGGACGAGCGCAACCCGAACTTCCCCTTCACACTGGATCTTCGACGGGCGCCGTTGTAGGTTTGCGGCTTTTCGCTGCAAAGGCGCGTGGGGGGAGGCCATGGCGCGCCGGACGGGTCGGTCTTCCACAGCCTCCTCGCACGCGCCTTTGCTCGCGTCCATGTGCGAATCCGGGCGCGTACGCGGCACCGCGTATGACAAACTGGCGACTGGTTTGAAGTCGACACATGCTCAGAACATTGCTTGAGGGATACGCCGTCCACGAAGGTCGCTACGACGAGTTGCTCGCGGCGCCCGGCGCGCCCCGCCCCCACTGGGAAGCCTTCCTGGAGACCCTGGCCCAGCGCCAGGGTCCCGATATCGGCGACACCCTGTCGTTGATGGAACGCGAGATCCGCGAGAACGGGATCACCTACAACGTCTACGCCGACCCGCAGGGCGCCGACCGGCCCTGGGAGGTCGATCCGCTGCCGCTCCTGATCTCGCCCGCCGAATGGGACGAGATCGAGGCCGGCATCGCGCAGCGCGCCGAGTTGCTGAACCGCGTGCTGACCGACATCTACGGCCCGCAGGAGCTGCTGCGCAACGGCAGCGTGCCGCCATCGGTGGTGTTCGGCCACAGCGGCTTCCTGCACCAGGTGCAGGGCATCCGCCCGGCCGGCGGCGTGCACCTGTTCCAGTACGCCGCCGACCTGGCACGCTCGCCCGACGGCCGCTGGTGGGTCGTCGACGACCGCACCCAGGCCCCGWCGGGCGCCGGCTATGCGCTGGAGAACCGCCTCGTCGTCTCGCGCGTGTTCCCGCAGATGTTCCGCGACCTGCACGTGCAGCACCTGGCGGCGTTCTTCTCGAACCTGCGCGAATCGCTGCTGCGCCTGGCGCCCAAGGGTGACGGGCCGCCGCTGATCGGCCTGCTGACGCCGGGGCCCTACAACGAGACCTACTTCGAGCATGCGCTGCTCGCGCGCTACCTCGGTTTCGCGCTCGTCGAGGGCAGCGACCTGACGGTGCGCGACGGCTGCGTCTGGATGAAGACGGTCGACGGCCTGAAGCGCGTGCATGCGCTGCTGCGCCGCCAGGACGACGCCTATTGCGATCCGCTCGAGCTGCGCTCCGATTCGGCGCTCGGCGTGGCCGGCCTCACCGACTGCGCGCGCCGCGGCACCGTGCTGCTCGCGAATGCGCTCGGCTCCGGCGTGCTCGAATCCGGCGCGCTGCTCGGCTACCTGCCGCAGCTCAGCGAACAGCTGCTCGGCGAGCCGCTGCTGCTGCCCTCGGTCGCCACCTGGTGGCTGGGCGAACCGGCGGCCTTCGAAGACGCCTGGAAGCGCATCGACCACCTGATCATCAAGCCGCTCGACCGTTCGGCCAACGAGCCGGCGGTGTTCGGCGCCGACCTCTCCGACGACGAACGCCTGCTGCTGCGCGCCCGCGTGGCGGCGCGCCCGCAGCGCTACGTGGCGCAGGAATGGGTGCACGTGTCGCAGGCGCCGGTGCTCGAGCGCGAGCCGCGCGGCACCGGGCGCCACGGCGAGCACCTGAGCGCGCGCACCGTCGGGCTGCGGGTGTTCGCGGTCGCGACGCCGAACGGCTACCGCGTGATGCCGGGCGGCCTGACCCGCGTGGCCGGCGACGACGACGACCGCGTCATCGGCATGCAGCGCGGCGGGCGCTCGAAAGACACCTGGGTGCTGTCCGACCGGCCGGTCAACGCGTCGTTCTCGCTGCTCACGCGCACCGTGACGCCGCCCGACCTGGTGACGACCAAGGGCAACGTGCCGTCGCGCACCGCCGAGAACCTGTTCTGGTTCGGCCGCTACGGCGAGCGCTGCGACGCGTCGGCGCGGCTGCTGCGCGTCGCGGTGGCCGGCGTGCTGGGCAACGTCGATGCGCGCGCCGACGACCCGGAAGACGGCCTGACGCCGACGCTCGCGCTCGCGAAGCGCATGGGGCTGATCGATTCGCTCGACAACGTCGGCACCGAGCTGCTGCGCGCCGCGACGCACCCCGAAGAGGGCCTGAGCGTGCGGCTGCGGCAGCTGCTGCGCGTCGCGTTCAGCCTGCGCGACCGCATGTCGGCCGACAACTGGCGCACGCTGAACCAGCTGATCGCCGACCCGGTGTTCCAGCGCGGCGGCTCGCTCGCGCTGGCGCTGGCCTGGCTGGACCGCGCGGTCACGTCGATGATGACGTTGTCGGGCTTCGTGCTCGACGGCATGACGCGCAGCACCTCGTGGCGCTTCCTGTCGATCGGGCGGCGCATCGAGCGGCTGTCGAACCTGTGCCTGACGCTGAAGGTCGCCACGCGCGAGGGCCGCAGCAGCGGGCTCGACTGGCTGCTGGAACTGGCCGACTCCACCGTCACCTACCGCTCGCGCTACCTGGTGGCGCCGGAGTGGCTGCCGGTGCTCGACCTGCTGCTGCGCGACGACACCAACCCGCGCTCGGTCGCCTTCCAGGTGAAGGGGCTGGTCGAGTACGTCGACAAGCTCGAACGCACGCACGGCCGCTTCGCGAGCGACGTGCTCGCCCCGGCGCAGGCCGCGCTGCTGGCGCTCGGCGCGCACGACCTGCACCCCGAGAGCGAGGCGCTGGCCACGGTGATCGACCAGCTGCAGCGCGCCGCCTACACGGTGTCGGACGAGCTGACGCTGAAGTTCTTCTCGCACGCCGCCTCGCGCAGCGTGCTGTCGCTGGTGGCGTGATGGCAGCCGCGCGCTACACCGTCGAGCACGAAACCCGGTACGCGTATGCGGCACCGGTCTCGCAGTCCTGGCAGCTGGCCCGGCTCGCGCCGCGCGAGCTGCCGTGGCAGAAGCTGCTGTCGCATTCGCTGCAGATCGACCCGCCGCCCGACGAGCGCCACGAGGCGCCCGACAGCTTCGGCAACACGGTCACGCATTTCGGGCTGCACGGCGCGCACCGCCTGCTGCGGGTGCGCATGGCCTGCACGGTCGAGGTCGGCACGCGGCCGGTGTGGGCGTCGGCGACGCAGCCCTGGGAATCGGTGCGCGATGCGGTCCGCAACACGCCGACGCTCGGTGCGCTGGAGCCGGCGTGCATGTGCGAGCCGACGGTGCTGGTGCCGCTGTCCGAAGGTGCGCGGCTGTATGCGCGGACGGCGCTCGCGCCGGGGCGCGACTGGTTTGCGGCCCTGTCTGCGCTGACGCAGGCGATCCACGACGATTTCGAATTCGAGGCCGGGGCGACCACCGTCAGCACCTCGGTCGACGAGGTGCTGTACCAGCGGCGCGGCGTCTGCCAGGATTTCGCGCACCTGATGATCGCCTGCCTGCGCGGGCACGGTCTGCCGGCGCGCTACGTGTCGGGCTACCTGCTGACCGATCCCCCGCCGGGGCAGCCGCGGCTGCTGGGGGTCGATGCCTCGCATGCCTGGGTGGCCGCGTACTCGCCGGCGCACGGCTGGGTGGAGTTCGATCCCACCAACAACCAGCTGGCCGACGAGCGCTACATCACGCTCGCCTGGGGCGCCGACTTCGCCGACGTGGTGCCGCTGCGCGGCGTGATCCTCGGCGGCGGCGAGCAGCAGCTCGATGTGTCGGTGAGCGTGACGCCGGTGTGATGCCGGCGGGATGCCGGGCCGATGCGGGTTTTCGTGCGGTTCATCCGTACAGCGAACGAACTGGTCGGTGCACGCCACTCAGCAAGCAGTGCCCCTGGATGTCCTCGGTGAGCCGGAGCGAGTCGAGTGGGGGGCCGTTTGAGCTTGAGGAGACTTGCTCATGCACGGTTCGATCTTCTTCCATCCGCACGGCAATCAGTTTCACGTGCCGCGTCGCGAGGACGCGGCCGATTCCACGAGCGCTCAGGCGTCCGACGATCCGGCGAAGCGTGCCAAGGAGGCCGTGACGCAGCTGGAGGCGCTGGTGGCCGACAAGATCGCGTCCAAGGTCGGCGACCTTGCAGAAGAGCTGTTGTCCAGCGGCCTGGTGACCCAGGACGAGAACGGACACTACCTGCCGGCAGCGCCGCCGTCGTGCGCGCCCCGCTATGCACGCGCACGGAACGTGCCCGCCCAGGCCCGGCGGCGGGCCGAGTTCGCGATCCGGCGCGGCCTCAACCGGCCGCGCACCGAGGGCCACAAGGCATTCAGGCGCGGCGGCGATGCCGGCACGCTGGTGTCGACCGTGACGGGCACTTCGGCACTGTTGTGGGCGGACTGCGCGCTGTTCCGGACCGGACTGAATGCCGCGACCTCATCGACCGGCCCCGGCTTCGCGCCTCCTGCCGGGGGCCTGCAAGCTCTCGGGATCGCAGGCGGCGTGGCGGCCGGCTGCTCGCTGATCGACGGCCTCGACATGTTCAACGCGTTCCTCGACGCGGTCGACGAGCAGGACCGCCGGAAGGTCGAGGTGGTCGTCTTCTATCGGCACTTCCAGGAATACCTCGCCAACCGTGCGAGCGGGCAGCCGTCGAGCCCGGAAGTGGTTCACGGCTTCCGCTGCTGCCAGGCGGCGCTCTCGCGATGCAAGCTGTTCGACAAGGCGGCACGCCAGGCCTGGCGACGCTGCTGCGCCGCCGCGCTGCGAGACACCGGCCTGTCGACCGTCACCGCGTTGCTGGGCGTCGCCGGCATGGGCATGAAGATCGCGTCGGGCGCCAACCTCGCGTCGCTGGGCCTGGGAACGGCCGGCCTCGCGCTGGGTGCGGTGGCTTTGCCCTTGTCGCTCGCGTGCGCCGGCATCGATGGCGTGGTCGGACGCCAGGAGATCAGCTTTCGCAAGAAGGAGTACCGCCGCTGCAAGGCCCATTGCGGGCATCTTCAGCGGCAGATCGACAGCCTGGCCGGGACCGATGCGGCGCTTCGCAGCGCCGACCATGACCTGCTCATCCAGGTGCTGAAGGGCGCGCAGAAGCGACAGCGGCGCCTGATGAAGCAAGCCCGCCACGAGATGCGTTGCGGGCGCACTCGCCTGGCCAAGGCCGTTGTCAACGCTGCCGTGTGCACGCCGCTGGCGACGGGCGCGATCGTCACCGGGGCCGTCGCGACGGCGGCGGTGGCATGGCCTGTCGGCGTGGCTGCCACGGTCGTGGGCGGGGCTGTTGGCGCGGCGTACCTGGGAAGCTATGTCGGCAAGGCGGCGACGCGGGAGGAAATGCGCGCCCGCCTGCGCCGCGAACAGTACGACGCCACCCTGCTGGCCGCCACCACCTCGGCCGCGGACCGGGCCCGTCTTCGTGAGGAGATGAAGAAGGACGGGAAGGAGAGGCCGTTGTCGGTGGCGGCGACGCAGGGCTACTGGATCGGCGGCCGGGATGGCTTTGCCGGCAGGTCCATCCACACGGTCAGTCCCGACACCCAGGTGGTCGCCGCGCTGGACGAGTTCGCCGGGCTGCTGGCACGCCGACCCGCCGCGGGCTATCCGGACCCGGTACTCGAGTCGCACATCCAGGCGGTCGTGGCGCTTGCCGACATCGACGGGGTGCTGTTCAACGACATCGAGGGGATGATCCGTGCAGACTCCGAGAAGCTGCGCCAACAGGCCGTGCATCCGCGCGACATCGAATGGCGCGAACTGATCGCCCGTCGCGAGCAGTACGCCGCCGTCTTCGGACTGCCTGCGGAACCGCCCAAGCTGGCGCCGGGGGCACTGCTGCCGAGCTTCCATGCGGCGTGCTGGATCGTGCGCCTCGGCAAGAGCCGGAACCCCGAAGCCGGCAGGTTCGTGAAGCTCCTCGAGGGCCACCTGAAGGGAGAGCAGATCGACCTGCATGCGATGAACGAATGGCTGGACCGCAACGGCCATCTCGCCAGATCGTCCGCATTGACGACCGACGAGATGTGGGCTGCCGCGGCCCGCCTGTTCCGCAGCGTGCCGCCGGCGCTGTTCATCGATCAGACGAAGTCGTTGTTGAAGGCGGTGGCCAGGGAAACCGGCGACCGCAAGGGGTTCGCGTGGCAGCAGGGCAGCGCCGTGCACCGCGACCTGAAGGCGTTCTGCCGGTTTGCCGAGACGCGCTGGGTGCCGGCGCATCAGACGACCCAGCGCATCCGCGCCGGGTCGGCAGGCGACACCGCGGTCGCACTGACCGAAC
>NZ_JBFUGN010000223.1:0-7565 GCF_056402895.1 Rhizobacter sp. P3_B12
ACCGAGGTCGAGCTGACGAACCGCGCCAGCTCGATCAAGACGCTGGAGTGGGAGCGCATCCACGAAACGCTGGCCGAGACCGGGTTCAACATCTCCGAGACGGCGCGGCGGTTGGGCATGCATCGCCGCACCCTCGCCCGCAAGCTCGGGAAGCAGCAGGTGAAGTAGCGCTGCCCCGATCACTTTCCGATCAAGGTGCGCGGAAGGTCCAGCGCGCGTTGTCGCCGCCGCAATCCCATTGCTGGATGCTCGCCCCATCCACCGCCGACACGTTGGTCACGTCCAGGCACTTGTTGCTGTGCGAGGCGCGCAGGTAGAAGTAGCCGCCGCCCTGGTCCTCCAGCTTGAACAACTGGTTCGCGCCGCCGGTGCAGGTCCATTGCTGCACCGCCGCGCCGTTGGCGGTGCTGACGCCGGTGATGTCGGCGCACTTGCCGCTCAGCACCGAGCGCAGCTGCCACAGCCCGTTGCCGCCGCTCTGTGCGATCCACTGCTGGTTGGTCCCGCCGCCATAGCTCCATTGCTGCAGCGCCGCGCCGTCGGTGGTGGCGCGCTCGCGCACGTCGAGCGCCCGGCCGCTGTGCTTCGCGACGATCGCATAGGTCTGGCCGGAGACCGGGCCCGCCGTCGGATTGGTCGGGGGATTCGTGGGCGGGTTGGTCGGCGGATTGGTCGGCGTGTTGGTGCCGGTCGAGTCCTCGAACTGCAGCCAGTCGAGGTTGGCAACGCCCAGGCCACCCTTGGCCACCAGGTAGAGGTTGTGCACGCCGCTGCTGCGCTGGATCGGCGTCGTGACCTCCTGGAAGGTGGTCCAGCCGCCGGTGTTCGGCACCGTGACCGTGCCGACGTGCGCGCCGGTCGGGCTGTCGAGGTGCAGCTCGATCTGCTTGCCGGCATAGGCCGCTTCCACCGCGAGACGCAGCTTCAGCCGGTCGACGCCGCTGCCGAAGTCGACGTCGATGTAGCGCAGCCAGTCACCCGCATCGAAGCTGCCGACGCCGGCCGCGTCGAAGCTGACGCCGCTCTGCGCATAGAAATTCTCGGCCTCGAGCTTGTCGAGGGCGCGCCAGTTGCCCTCGTACGGCAGGTTGCGGATCAGGCTGTTCCTGCCGGTCAGCGCCGCCTTGAACACGCCGGTCAGCATCGTGTTGGGCGCCATGTTCTTCTCGACGTCCCAGCTGCGCCACTTCGATTCGATGGCCGCGTACGAGTCGGTCGCGACGTTCGGCGTGTTGGCGCCGGCATTGGTGCTGTTGTAGAGCGCCCAGTTGCCGATGTTGGTGCCCTTGTAGGTCCAGCTCGTCCAGTGCCAGCCGGCCGCGTTGTACTTGCCCAGCGCGTATTCCCAGCTGCTCTGCAGGTTGAACAGCATGAACTCGCCGACGTAGTGCGGCACGTTGTACGACAGGTACTGCTTCTCCTGCGCGATCTTGCTGTCGGTGAAGCTCGCCTGCGCCTGGTAGTTCGAGTCGTTGCCCCAGTGGTAGTAGTGGAACTCGTAGATCACGTTGGTCCAGCCGTAGTCCGA
Organism: Rhizobacter sp. P3_B12; assembly: GCF_056402895.1. NCBI lineage: Bacteria > Pseudomonadati > Pseudomonadota > Betaproteobacteria > Burkholderiales > Sphaerotilaceae > Rhizobacter > Rhizobacter sp. P3_B12. The sequence continues at coordinate 1,529 of NZ_JBFUGN010000223.1, forward strand.
CGGCCGCGTGATCGCGGTCCAGTCCCAGATCCCTTCCATGATCACGATGTGGTTCAGGTCGACCGCACGGATCTCGTTGTAGAAGCGGTTGTACATGTCCAGCACCGGGCGCGTCGCCGGCGACGGGTAGTTCAGCGACGGCTCGTTCAGCAGGTCGTAGCCGGCGACGGTCGGCTCGTTGCGAAAGCGCGTGGCCAGTTCGCGCCAGAAGCTCAGCGCCTGGTTCTGGAACGCGGTGTTGTTCCACAGCTGGCCCGAGCCGCCGATGCGCCCGCTGTGGTCGGCCCCGTTCTGCGAGCCCGGCGCGCCGTGCAGGTCGAGGATCACGTACAGGCGGTACTTCTTCGCCATCGCCACCACCCACTCGATGCGGCGGAAGTCGATCTTGCCGGCGGCATCGCGCTTCCACGAGCCGTCCTCGTTCATGTGGTTCAGGTAGTAGATCGGCAGGCGCACCGCGCTCATGCCCATCTCGCTGAGGATCTTGAAGTCCTTCTCCTGCAGGTAGCTGTCCTGGTAGGCGTTGATCAGCGCGTCGCGGCCGGCATCGCCGAAGCGCTGGCTCAGCGTCTTGCGCATCGTGTAGTCGTCGCTGGCGCCGGCCAGCGGCGACATCCAGGTCTCGTGCACCTGCCAGCCGCCGAGGTTCACGCCGCGCAGGTAGATCGGGTCGCCGGTGCCGTTCTGGTTGCGCACCACGCGGCCGTCGACCTTCAGGAAACTGCTGTGGGCGGCGGCGGTGCCGGCCAGCACGAGGGCGGCCACGGGCAGCAGGGCAAACCGCGAGGCAAGACGTGAAAGGAGTTTCATGGTCGGACTGGAGTGTGGGTGAAGTGGAAACAGCAAGTGGAAACGTTTCCAGTCCGGGATTCTTCGGGAGCCGGGTGCAGATCATCCCCGGGCAAACCCTCGATCGAGTGGCGGGGTTGTCACCGCCTGCAACCGCGGCGTCAGCGTTGCGCGAGCTGCAGCGTGCCGGCCGGTCCGGGCGTGACGGCAATCACCTCGTAGCCCGGCAGCCGCGGGTGCGGTGTTGCGATTGGATGCGTGTGCGTGGCCGTGATCACGACGATCGCCGCGCCCGCCGCCTCGGCCGCCGCGATGCCGGCCGGCGCGTCCTCGAAGACGAGGCAGGCCTCGATCGCCACGCCCAGCCGTTGCGCCGCGAGGCGGAAGCCGTCAGGAGCCGGCTTGCCGTTCATCACATCGTCCGCGGTCACGATCACCGCCGGCAGCGGCAGGCCCGCGGCCTCGATGCGGCGCAGCGCGAGCGCGCGCGGCGCCGAGGTGACGATGGCCCAGCGATCGGCCGGCARCGCGGCGAGGAAGGCGCCGGCACCGGCGATCGCATCGATGCCGGCCACGTCGTCGATCTCGCGGCGCGTGATCTCGTCGGCCTCGGCCTGCGCGTCGACGCCGGGCAGCGCGAGCTGGCGGACCGTCTCCACCGCCCGCCGGCCGTGGATGGTCGGCAGGAAGGCGGCGACGTCCAGCCCGTGCCGCGCCRCCCAGTCGGACCAGACCCGCTCGGCCGCGGCGATCGAGCTGAGGATCGTGCCGTCCATGTCGAACAGGAAGGCGGCGAAGGGACGGTCGGCGTACGGCGGGGTCATGGCACCTGGGGGCGGTCGAAGGGGCCCCCAGGTTACCGCGTCGCTCAGTCCCCGAGCGCCCGTGCCACCAGCGCCTGCTGCTGCCGCTGGTGCACCGCGTGCGACGACACCGCGCCGGCCGCCGTCACCGCGCGCGACACCTCGCTCAGCACGGCACCCGGTGGGCAGGCGTCCGCGAGGTCGTCGCGCACGAAGGCCCAGGCGCCCTGGTTGCGCGTCTCCTCCTGCGCCCACACCAGCTCGCGCAATTGCGGGTAGCGCTGCAGCACCGCGCCCAGCTCGGCCTGCGGGAACGGGTACAGCTGCTCGAGCCGCACGATCGCGACATCGCTGCGGCCCTGCGCCACGCGAGCGCAGTGCAGGTCGTAGAACAGCTTGCCGCTGCACAGGATGACGCGCTTCACCTGCGAAGCATCGGCCACCGCGTCATCGTCGAGCACCGGCTCGAACCCACCGGACAGCAGCTCGCCGACCGTCGAATGCGAGGCCGATTCGCCGTACAGCACCGCTTTCGGTGTCATCACGACCAGCGGCTTGCTCACCGCGTCGAGCGCCTGCCGGCGCAGCAGGTGGAACCACTGCGCCGAGGTCGACGGGAAGGCCACCCGCAGGTTGTCGCCGCCGCACAGCTGCAGGAAGCGGCCGACGTAGGCGTTCGAATGCTCCGGCCCGACGCCTTCGTAGCCATGCGGCAGCAGCAACGCGAGGGCCGAGCGGCAGCCCCACTTCGCCTCGCCGGCGCTGATGTACTGGTCGACGAACACCTGCGCGCCGTTGACGAAATCGCCGAACTGCGCCTCCCAGATCGTCAGGCCGCGGCCCTTGCTGCCGGCAGCTTGCGCGCCGATCTCCACGCTGTAGCCGTACTCGAAGCCGAGCACCGCCTCTTCCGACAGCACCGAATTGACGATGTCGAAGCGCGCACCGCCTGCTTCGACCTGCTGCAGCGGCGTGAACACCGCGGTTCCCGACGCCGCCTGGTTGTGCCAGACGCCATGGCGGTGCATGAAGGTGCCACGGCCCACGTCCAGGCCCGACACACGCACGTCGGTGCCGGCGCCGAGCAGCGAGGCGTAGGCCATGTTCTCGGCGAAACACCAGTCGATGCGTGCAGCGTCGTTGCCGGCCGCATGCGACCACTGTTGCATCAGCGTGTGGATCGCCGGGTGCGGCTGGAAACCGCCCGGCAGCGTGGTCATCGCCGCCACCGCCGCCTGCAGGCGCTCGCGCGACCAGTCTGCGTGCGGCAGTGCTTCGCCGGCCAGCACGGGGGGCGCCGCCGTCCCGGTCCCGGCCTCGTCCGCGGGCTTCCGACCCGAGAACGCCTCGATCGCCGCGGCACGCCCGCCGGCGATGTAAGACGCCATCTCCGCCTCGCTCGCCACACCGGCCGCCACCAGCGCCGCGCCATGCACCTCGACGACCGAGGCCTTCAGCTCGGCGAGCGGGTAGATGCCGGGGCTGCTCAACGCCGGCATGTCGTGCTCGGAATGGCCGAGCCGGCGGTAGCCGATCAGGTCGATCACGACGTCGGTGCCGAACTGCGCGCGGTACGCCAGCGCGATCTGCGCCGCGCGCTGCAACTGCTCGGGCGCATCGGCATTCACGCGCAGCACCGGTGCATCGACCATGCGGGTCACATCGGTGCAATAGCGCGCGGCCTGCGCATCCATCGCGTTCGGTTCCGAGAAGCCGAGCTGGTTGTTGATGATCACGTGCACCAGGCCGCCGACCGCGTAGCCCGGCTTCTGCGTCACCGCGAGCGTCTCCATCACGACGCCCTGCCCCGCGAACGCGGCGTCGCCGTGCAGCACGATCGCCAACGCGTGGCTGCCACCGCCACGCACCTGGCTCGCGCGCGCCATGCCGGCCACGACCGGGTAGACGCTCTGCAGGTGCGAGGGGTTGTGGGCCAGCGTCAGCGCGATCTCGCCGTGCCGCGTCGCGATGCGGCGGCGACCGCCCAGGTGGTAGACCAGGTCGAGGTGATTCTCCGGATCGCGCGCCTGCGGATCGATGTAGTTCATCACCTCGGCCGCCGGCAGGCCCAGCAGGTTGACCAGCACGTTGACGCGGCCGCGGTGCGGCATGCCCATGAACACCTCGCCGACGCCGTGCGATGCAGCGCGTTCGAGCAACGCATCGAGCAGCGGCAGCAAGGCCTCGCAGCCTTCGAGCGAGAAACGCTTGCCATGCGGATAGCGCCGCGCCAGGTGATGCTCCCAGGCCTGCACCTGGATCAGGCGGTCGAGCAGCCCGGTGCCGGGCGGCGTGGCCGCCGGCGCGGCTTCCATGCGGGCCTGCAGCCACGCGCGGCGCACGTCGTCGCGCACCGCCGACGCATCCAGCGCGAGCGGCCCGCAGTACGCGGCCTTCAGGCGCCGGTCGAGCTCATGCGCGTCGCGCGCGCCGAGCCACGGCGTGCCGTCATGCGTCAACGCATCGCCAGGCGCCAGCCCGAAGCGCTGCAGTGACAGGCCTTGCGCCTCGAGCGGCCGCGACAAGCCGAGCGGGTCGAGCGCCGCATGGCGGTGCCCGTGCACGCGGTGCGCCTCGACGAAGCGGTGGACTTCCGGCGTGAGCCGGGCCGGACGCAGCTGTGCGTCCTCGTGAAACGAAGTGATCAAGATTCCGTCCTCCCTGACAGAAAGTGATGGAGATGAATTGCGCGGAACTGAACTGGACGGGCCAGCGCTCTGATGGCGCCTGCCGTCCGATCAACCGTCTCCTCTCACACCGCGCCGCGGGCGGCGCGGCCTCGCTGGAATCCTAGAGTGCGAACGAGCGGACCACGTGCGTCAGCTGCTTCGCCTGGTCTTGCAATGCGCGCGCCGAGGCGGTGCCCTGCTCGACCATCGCCGCATTGCGCTGCGTGGAATCGTCCATCTGCAGGATCGCGCTGTTGACCTGCTCGATGCCCATGCTCTGCTCGCGGCTCGACGCACTGATCTCGGCCACGATCTCGCTGACGCGTTTGATGCTGCTGACGACCTGCTTCATCGTCACGCCGGCCTGTTCGACCATCTTGCTGCCCTCGTCGACCTGGTTGACCGAGGCGTCGATCAGCGACTTGATCTCCTTGGCGGCCGTCGCGCTGCGCTGCGCGAGGCTGCGCACCTCGCTGGCCACCACCGCGAAGCCGCGGCCCTGCTCGCCGGCCCGCGCCGCTTCCACGGCAGCGTTCAGCGCGAGGATGTTGGTCTGGAAGGCAATGCCGTCGATCACGCCGATGATGTCGGCGATCTTCTTCGACGAGGTCTGGATCGTGCTCATCCGGTCGATGACCTGGCCGACCACCTGGCCTCCCTGCGTCGCGACGGTCGAGGCCGACATCGCCGACTGGTTGGCCTCGCCCGCGCTGTCGGCGCTGAGCTTGACGGCCGCGGTCAGCTGCTCCATCGCCGACGCCGTTTCCTCCAGCGCGCTCGCCTGCTGTTCGGTGCGTGCCGACAGGTCGGTGTTGCCCTGCGACACCTCGTGCGCCGCGGTGGAGATGGTGTCGGCGCCGGTGCGCACCTCGGAGACGATGCGGTGCAGGCTGTCGACCATGTGCTGCAGCGCCAGGATCAGCCGACCCACCTCATCCTTGCTCTTCACCTCGACCTTGTAGGTCAGGTTGCCCGCGGCGACCGACTCGGCCAGTTCGATCGCCCGCTGGATAGGGTGGGTGATGGAGCGCGTGATGGTCCAGGCCGTCAGCACGCCCAGCAGCACGGCGAGCACCGAGGCACCCACCATCTGCAGCTTCGCGGTGCGCGAGCTGCCCTTCGCGGTGGCCACGTCGTCGAGCATGCTCTGCGACTGCCGGGCCACCATCTTGTCGATCAGCGCGTAGTAGCGCGCCTGAGGCGCGGCCATCTCGTCCTGGTAGACGACCATCGCCTCGTCGCGCTTGCCGGCGGCCATCAGGTCGAAGACCTTGCGCACGACCACGCCGTACTCCTTGCGCGCCCTCGATTGCTCCTCGAATTGCGCCTTGTCTTCGTCGGTGTGCAGCAGCTTCTCGAAATCGGCGAGGTTCTGCGTGTTCGCCGCGCGCATCGCGGCGTACTCGTCCATGTACTTCTTCAGTTGATCGGGGTTGGTGGACAGCAGGATGCGGCCGATCGTCACGGCGCCGTGGTCGCCCTTGGTCTTGATCTTGTTGGCGAGCGCGATCTGCGCATAGCGGTCGTCGACCACGCTGTCCATCACGGAGCTCAATCCGTTGAGGACCGACGTGGCGACGCCGAGGATCACCAGCAGCAGCGCGATCACGACCGAGAAGGCCAGCGCGAGACGCGAACCGATCTTGAGGTTCGACAGATTCATCTTTTTACTCCCTGAACGTTGCGTTCAATGGTCTCAATGGTGTTGAAACGTTTGCTTTTCGGCAAGGTCGACTGTGGGTCGTCCTTCACGGATGGCTTCAGCTTTGCTATTGC
>NZ_JBFUGN010000224.1:0-7564 GCF_056402895.1 Rhizobacter sp. P3_B12
TCGTGTCGCACAGCGGCGCCAACTACGAGCAGCTCGCCACCGGCAGCACCGCCAGCACCACCGTCACCGACAGCGCCAGCGTCACCACGGTGAACCTGAGCGCGTCCACCGCGTCGGTGGCCGAGGGCGGCAGCATCGTCTACACGGTCTCGGTCACCGCGCCGGTCACCGCCACGCCCTTCGTCGTGACGCTGAGCAACGGCCAGACCGTCACCATCCCGGTCGGCCAGAGCAGCGCCGACAGCGCGCCCTTCGCGGTGCGCGGCGACGACGCCTATGCGCAGGGCACGCAGGTGCTGAACGTCGGCGTCACCGGCACGGCCGGCGGCAACTACGAGACCGTGACGCACACCGCGACGGTCGGCACTGGCGTCAGCGACGACGCGGACACGACGACGGTGACGCTGAAGGCCTCGACCGCCACCGTGGCCGAAGGCGGCAGCATCGTCTACACCGCCGAGCTCGACCATGCGGTCAGCGGCCAGGACCTGGTGCTGACGCTGAGCAACGGCCAGACCCTCACGATCGCCGTCGGCCAGACCAGCGGCAGCAGCGCCGCCTTCGCGGTGCGCGCCGACGACGCCTACGTCCAGGGCACGCAGGTGCTGAACGTGGGCGTCAGTTCGCACAGCGGCGGCAACTTCGAGGCACTGGACACCAGTGGCACGGCCAGCACCGACGTCACCGACAACGCCACCCAGACGACCGTCACACTGACGCCGTCGACCGGCGCGGTGGCCGAAGGCGGCGCCGTCAGCTACACCGTCACGCTGAACCAGGCCGTGACCGGCTCGGACTTCAGCGTCGCGCTGAGCAACGGCCAGACCGTGACCATTCCGGTGGGCCAGAGCTCGGCCGTCAGCGCGCCGATCGTGCTGCGCGCCGACGATGCGCATGTGCAGGGCACGCAGACGGTCTCGGTGGGCGTCACGGGCACCAGCGGCGGCAACTTCGAGGCGTTGGACACCGGCAGCACGGCCCGCACCGACGTCAGCGACGACAGCGATGCCACCGTGGTCMCCCTCAGCGGCCCGACCGGGCTGGTGCTCGAGGGCGATACCGTCAGCTACACCGCGACGGTCGGCCACCCGGTGACCGGCTCCGACCTGGTGCTGCACCTGAGCAACGGCCAGGACATCACGATCGCGGTCGGCCAGACGACCGGCAGCACCAGCCCGGTGGTGGCGCGCGCCGATGACGTCTATGCCCAGGGCAGCGCGACGACGGTGGTGGGCATCACCGGCCACAGCGGCGGCAACTTCGAGGCGCTGACGACCGGCAGCACCGTCAGCACGACGGTCAGCGATGACGGCGACCTGACGACGGTGAGCCTGTCAGGCGCCTCCAGTGTGACGGAGGGTGGCGCGGCAGGCTATACGCTGACGCTCAGCAGCCCGGCACTCACGACAGTGACGGTCACGCTGACCTATGGCGGCGCGGCCGCGAACGGCGGCGACTACACCGGCGTGACCACGGTCACCATTCCGGCCGGCAGCAGCAGCGCGAACTTCACGCTGCCGACCGCCGCCGATGGTCGCGACGAAGTCAATGAGACCATCGTCGTGTCGATCGGAACGGTCAACGGCGGCGGGTTCGAGGCGATCGCGCCGCACGCCACCGACAACAGCGTGACCACGACGCTGGTCGACAACGACCCGACGCCGTCGCTGTCGATCGGCGACGTGACCGTCAACGAAGCGGCCGGCACCGCGACCTTCACCGTGACGCTGTCCGCGGCCTCGGACCAGACGGTCACCGTCGGCTACGGCAGCGGCAACGGCACGGCCACCGCCGGTTCCGACTACACCACCGTCGCCGGCAACCTGATCTTTGCTCCGGGCGTCACCACGCAGACGRTCACCGTGGCGATCAACAACGACAACGTGTACGAAGGCAACGAGGCCTTCAACGTCGTCCTSGGCTCGCCSACCAACGCCACCRTCGGCACSRGCACCGSTGTCGGCACSATCGTCGACAACGACACGCCGACRCTGASCGTGTCCAGCCCGACGGYYGTCGARGRCGCGGGCTWYGCGGTSTTCACYGTCKCGCTGTCCAACCCGTCGTCGCTCGCGACCACGGTCAACCTGGGCCTCGCCAACGGCACCGCCACCGGCGGCGGAGTCGACTACGGTTCGGGCACCTCGAACAACCTGCAGGTCTCCACCGACGGTGGCGCCACCTGGACGGATGCCAGCTCAGCCACCATCGCCGCAGGCAGCACCAGCGTGCTSGTGCGCACCCCGGTCRCCAACGATGCGCTGAACGAAGTCAACGAGACSTTCTCGYTGACCGCCACCACCTCGGCCGGCACGACCTCGAACGCCTCGGCTTCGGGCACCGCCACCGTCACCGACAACGATCCGACGCCATCGCTGTCGATCGGCAGCGTCGCCGTCAACGAGGGCGCCGGCACGGTGACCTTCRCCGTCACGCTGTCGGCYGCCTCCGGCAAGACCGTCACCGTCGGCTACGACACSGCCAAYGGCACSGCCACGGCYGGTTCCGACTACACCGCCATCTCCGGCGGGTCGCTGACCTTTGCTCCGGGTGTCACCACGCAGACGGTCACCGTKRCGATCAACAACGACAACGTSTACGAAGGCAACGAGGCCTTCARCGTCSTCCTCGGCTCRCCGACCAACGCCACCATCGGCACGRGCACSGSTGTCGGCACSATCGTCGACAACGACACSCCRRCGCTGAGCGTGTCCAGCCMGACGGTCGTCGARGACGCGGGCTWYGCGGTSTTCACYGTCKCRCTGTCCAACCCGTCGWCGCTCGCSACCACGGTCAACCTSGGCCTSGCCAACGGCACYGCYACCGGCGGYGGCGTCGACTAYGGCTCGGGCRYSKCSAMCAACCTGCAGGTCTCCACCGACGGTGGCAGCACCTGGACCAACGCCACGGCCGCCACCATCGCCGCMGGCAGCACCAGCGTGCTSGTGCGCACCCCGGTCACCAACGAYGCGCTGAACGAAGTCAACGAGACGTTCTCGCTGACCGCGACSACCTCGGCCGGCACSACCTCGAACRCCTCGGCTTCGGGCACCGCCACCATCACCGACAACGATCCGACGCCCTCGCTGTCGATCGGCAACGTCACCGTCAACGARGCRKCCGGTACRGCCACCTTCRCCGTCACGCTGTCGGCTGCCTCCGGCAAGACYGTCACCGTCGGCTACGACACSGCCAACGGCACCGCCACGGCTGGTTCCGACTACACCGCCRTCWCCGGCGGGTCGCTGACCTTYGCYCCSGGTGTCACCACCCAGACGATCACGGTGGCGATCACCAACGACACGCTGGCCGAAGCCTCGGAAACTTTCAACCTGACGTTGAACGGCGCCACCAACGCGACGATCGCCACTGCCACCGGCGTCGGCACGATCATCGACAACGACCAGCCGCCGTCGATCGATCTCGACCTGAACAACTCGACCGCCACCGGCCTGGGCTACGCGACGACCTACACGGAGAATGGCACCGGCATTTCCATCGCCGACACCGACATCAAGATCACCGATGTCGACAGCAGCACGCTCGCCAGCGCCATCGTGACGCTGACCAACGCGAAGAGCGGCGACGTTCTCTCGGTCGGCACCTTGCCCACCGGCATCACCGCCACCGTCTCCGGCGGTGTCGTGACCCTGAGCGGCTCCGCGACATTGGCGAACTACGAGACGGCGATCCGCGCGATCACCTTCTCCAACACCAGCGATACGCCGGACACCACCAACCGCGTGATCACCGTCACCGTCAACGACGGCAACAGCAACAGCGCCCCGGCGACCACCACGATCACCGTGGTGGCCGTCAACGACGCCCCGGTGGCCCGCAACGACGATGGCCAGATCAATGCCGGCAGCACGCTGGGCGTGAGCACCAATGACGGCGTGATCATCTCGGCGCCCAAGCCGGCCAACGCCGACACCGATCCCGACGGCGACGCCCTGAGCGTTGCCCGTGCGATCGCCGGCTCAGGCACGCCGACCACCGCCATCACCACGGGCGGCACGGCCATCACCGGCACCTATGGCACCCTGACGCTGAAGAGCGACGGCAGCTACTCCTACGTCGCCGACAACGCGAACGCGCTCGCCACGGGCAGTTTCGTCACCGATGTGTTCACCTACCAGGTCCGCGACCCGTCCGGCGCTACCTCCAACGCCACGCTGACCATCCGCGTCGATGGTCAGGCCGACACCGTGACGGCCGGCGCGCCGTCCACGACGGTGATCACCAACACCCAAGGCCTGAACGGCGAGTACTACGGCTACAACGACAGCGCCGTCTCCGGGAGCAACCGCCGCCACGCCGACGACGGCAGCGTCGGCAACCTCGACCGCGTGTCCGACTTCAACACGCTGGTCAATGCGCGCAACGCGACGATGGGCGGCAGCAACAACATCCTCGGCACCTCGACGGCCGCCGTCACCGGCACCGTCGACGCCCGCTTCATCGCCAAGACCATCGACTACGGCAGCTCACCCGACGTCAGCAACTCGCTCGGCTCGAACATCAACGTCGCGGCCGGCGGATCCACCACGGGCCTGACCGACAACAACAGCGCGCTGTTCAAGTTCCTGCACCGCACCGCCGGCAGCGACGCCGGCTCGCTGAGCGTCGAGAGCGGCACCGCTCCCGGCAGCGCCGGCAGCGGCGGCCCGACCAACGGCCTGGGCAGCACCACCGACGCAGGCGTGCGCCTGACCGGCGAGGTGTACATGGCCGCCGGCACCTACGACATCCGCGTCACCGCGGACGACGGCTTCCGCCTGATGCTGGACGGACACCAGGTCGCGATCTGGGACAACGTCCAGTCGCCGACCACCCGCGTCTACACCGGCGTGCCGATCACCGGCGGGCTGACGGCGCTGGAGTTGCTGTACTGGGAGCAAGGCGGCAGCGCCGTGCTGAAGATCGAGGTCAAGGCCACCGGCTCGGCCGACACGACCTACCAGACGCTGGGCACGAGCAACTTCGCGATGTTCAGCGACGCGAATGCGCCGACGCTGTCGGACACGCAGGACATCGTGATGAGCGGCGGCCAGTACGTGATCCGCACCGGCTCCACGCTGGACGGCGGCGTCGGCAACGACACGCTGACCGGCAGCGCCGCCCGCGACAAGCTGATCGGCGGCGCCGGCAACGACGCGCTGAACGGCGGTGACGGCGCGGACACGCTGATCGGCGGCAAGGGCAACGACGCGCTGACCGGCGGCATTGGCCACGACGTCTTCCAGTGGAAACTCGCCGACCAGGGCACGACCGCCGCACCGGCGCGCGACGTGATCACCGATTTCGACAACACCGCCAACTCGGGCGACGTGCTGGACCTGCGCGACCTGCTGGTCGGCGAGCTGCACACGGCCAACACGGTGACGACGGCTGCCCCCATCGGCACCAACAACGCGACGGCGATCACGGTCGACCACGGCAACCTGAACAACTACCTGCACTTCTCGGTGGTGGGCGGCAACACGGTGGTGGAGGTCAGCACCGGCGGCGGCTTCACCAACGGCACCTACAACGCGTCGGCGGTGAACCAGGTGATCACGCTGAACGGCGTCAACCTGGTGAGCACCTTCACCACCGACAACCAGGTGCTGGACGACCTGCTGCGGCGCGGCAAGCTGGTGGTGGATTGATGGCGGGCGGGCCGCCCGCCCGCTTCAACTGTTTTCGCTGATCCAGGGCCCGGTGGCCCCGTCGATGCCGCACTCCCACAGGCGCTGCGCATCGGCGGCGCTGCTCACGCCCTCGGCGTACACCTGCAGCGACAGCCCGTGCAGCAGCGTCACCGTGCCGCGCACGAAGGCGGCGCGGTTCTCGTCGCTGCCCACGCCCTGCACGATGGCCGCGTCGAGCTTCACGTAGTCGATCCCGGCCTCGAACAACCGCGGGATCTTGCCCAGCCGCTCGCCGGCATGCTCGAGCCCGAGCCGGATGCCGGTCGGGCGCAGCTGCCGGCCGAGCTCCTGCAGCAGCCCGAAGTGCTCGACGGCCGCGCTCTCCGCCACCTCGAGCCAGATCAGCCGCGCCACCTGCGGCGCATTCCACAGCAGCGCGCGCAGCCGTGCCGAGAAGCCGCTGTCGGCCAGCGACGACGGCGACAGGTTCACGCAGCGCGGCTTGCCGTCGCGCGCCGCATCGCGCAGCGCAAGCGCGAGCGCGCATTCGTCGATGTCGACCGTGAGCCGGCTGCGGATCGCCAGCGGCAGCCAGCGCGCGGCCGGCTCGTACACGCCGTTCGGCTCCAGCTGCAGGCGCAGCGGGCACTCGAGGTGGATCAGGTCCTTGCGCACGTTGACCAGCGGGAAGCTGACCAGGTGGGCGCGCTGCTGCCCGATCGCATCGCGGATGCGCTGGCGCCATGCGCCCTCGCCCAGCATCGCGACGGCGACACTGCCCTCGCCGCCCAGCTCCACCGCGAACGGCCCGCGGCTCTCGGCGCGCGCCAGCGCGGCATCGGCCTCGCTCATCACCTGCGCCATCGTCATCTCGCGGCGCAGCTCGAGCGCGCCGACGCTGACGCCGGCCTCGGCACTGAGGTTCGGCAGCACCAGGCTCAGCGCATCGGACAGCGCCTGCGCGGTCTCGCGCGCCATGCCGGCCACCGGCAGGCACAGCGCGAAGTCCGAGCCGTTCAGGCGGCCGATGAAGCAGCCCTTCACCCGGTCGCCGTACGGCCGCAGCGCCTGGGCCACGGTGGTGATCATCCGGTCGGTCTCGGCATGGCCGAGGGCCCGGTTCAGCCCGGCGAGGTCGAGCACGCGCAGCAGCACCAGGCCGCCCTCGGCCGCGCCGTCCTCGCGCTGCAGCATCACGGCCAGCTGGCCGAGGAAATGCGCCCGGTTCGACAACCCGGTCAGCCGGTCGCAGTTGGCCTGCTGGCGCAGCCCTTCCAGCTGCTCGGCCTGCGCCTGGAACGTGATGCGCAGGCGCCCCACCATCGTGTTCATCGCCTGCGTCATGCGGCGCAGCTCCGGCACGCCGGGCTCGGGCACCGTGATGAACTCGCCGCGCACCAGCGCCTGCGCCTGGTCGACCACCGAATCGAGCGGCCGCCGGATGCGCCGGATCATCAGCGTGCCGACGCCGCCGGCCAGCAACCCGACCACCCCCAGCGCCAGCGCCGACCACAGGCTGCTGCGCCACAGTTCGTCGTGCGCGTAGCCGCTCTGGCTGATCAGCTCGACGCGGCCGAGCGCGCGCCAGCCGTCGGATACCTGCGCCACGCCCTGCGGGGCAGAGATCGGCACCAGCCGCGCGAACCAGCCCGGCGCCTCGCGCGGGCCGCCGGAGGCCTCGCGCAGGAAGGCCACGCTGCCGTCGCTCGCGACGAAGCGGATGCGGCTGTAGTAGCCGCTGTCGAACTGCGCGGCCAGCAGCAGGTTCATCAGCTCCTTGTCGCCATGCTGCTGCGACAGCGCGAGCGCCAAGGCTGTCGCGTTGTCGGCGTTCTTCACGCCCAGCTGGGTCTGCAGGTAGCCGCGTGCCGATTCGACCGCGACGGTCACGCTGCCGGCAAAGGCCAGCAGCACCGTGCCCAGCAGCAACA
>NZ_JBFUGN010000225.1:0-7559 GCF_056402895.1 Rhizobacter sp. P3_B12
CCTTTCTCAGATGTCTTATAAGCGCGACAATGTATATTATGTCAACTGTCTGGCGTGGCTTCCTCCGGCTGCTGGCCTGGGTGCAAACCCTCTTCACCCTTTGCGTACCCTCAATTCTGCGGATGCGACCCCGTCGAGGGCACTGTAGAACTGCTCCATCAGGTCGTTCGTTTCGGCGAACTGAGCTTGGAACAGGGAGAAGAGAGCCATGTCCGCGTTTGCTGAGTCTGACGTGTACTCCGCTCTTGGGCGGGGCACATCATGAGCTGGCGCTGTGCGGTCGTGTCATCCGATGCGAGCATGACAGCTGCCATCGCCGACACACTGCGCACGGACCGATCCCTTGAGGTGGGTTGCTATGCGCAGCCGGCCGGGCTGCCTGTCGGCCTGAACGGCATCGTGCTGGTCGCCCAGGAAGCCAGCCCCCAGCTGGCCTGCGAACAGATCCGGCTGCTGCGCAGCGAACACCCGAGCGTTGCCCTGTTTGTTGCCACCCCCCACGTCGGCGCAGAACACCTGGACGCGCTGTTCGACGCCGGCATCTGCGATTTCGTCTCGCTTCCGGTCGCCGAGCAGGAGCTTCTCGCGCGCGTCCACCGTTCTCAGAGCACCCGTCTGCCCGCACCGCCCTCCGACCCGGCGCCCTGTGACAGGCTGCGTTGCTTCATTGGCAGCAGCCCGAACTTTGCACGCCAGATTGCCAAGCTGAAGGTGTTCGCCGCCTGCGATGCGGGCGTCCTCATCATCGGGGAGACGGGCACGGGCAAGGAAATCTGTGCGCAAGCGATGCACTATCTCTCGGCACGGGCCGACAGGCCCTGGGTGGCGGTGAACTGCGGCGCCATCCCGACCGAGCTGATCGAAGACGAATTGTTCGGCCACGTGAAAGGTGCCTACACCACGGCACACGCGTCGCGCTCCGGCCTGGTCAGCGAGGCCGAGGGAGGCACCCTCTTCCTCGACGACATCGACTGCCTGCCATTGGCGGCCCAGGCCAAGCTGCTGCGCTTCCTGCAGGAACGCGAGTACCGCGCGGTCGGCAGCAACAAGGTGCAGCGCGCCGACGTGCGTGTCATTGCGGCGAGCAACCTGCAGCTCTCCCAGCTGGCCATGCGGGGGTTGTTTCGCCAGGACCTGTACTTCAGGCTCAACGTGCTGTCGCTCCATTTGCCCCCGCTGCGCGAGCGCACCGAAGACATCCGCCCGCTCGCGCTCCATTTCATCGAGCGCTTCGCCACGCAGTGCAAGCGACCTCTGAGGGGCTTGTCTCAGATCGCACTGCAGCGGCTCATCAACCACACCTGGCCCGGCAACGTGCGCGAGCTCCAGCACGTGATCGAGCGAGCGGTCCTCCTGGCTCAGAATTCCCTGCTGACGGCCGCCGACATCGAGCTGGGCGACCACTCCCGATCGGCCCTCTCGCCGAATTCCTTCCAGGCCGCCAAGGCGCAGGTGGTGCAGCAATTCGAGCGCGGCTTCATCGAGCAGTTGCTCGCCGAACACGCCGGCAACGTGACGCACGCGGCGCTTGCCGCCCAGAAGAACCGCCGTGCGTTCTTTGCGCTGATGCGCAAGCACAACATCCAACCCCAGCGCTTCCGCCCCTCCCCCGCTTGAGGCGCGGACGGCGCCCCACTCCCGCTCCTCCCTCACCTCGTGCGCGTGCCCTCGCCGTGGTGCGAGTGCGCCGCTGCGGCGGGCGGGTACCCGCTCGTCCGGGCGAACGGGCAGGACATTCCAGAGAACACGTGGACAAACTTGTCCGCCCTCTCGTGCAGCCTGCCGATGCGCCCGGCGCAGCACGCGACGCCGCGGATCGGCAGGACAAATCCATCCTCGTCCTCGAGGCATCGGCCCGTGCGGAGCCAATCAGATCAAGCACTTGCGCACATGCAGGCGGTGGCACATCACTTGCGAAGTCAGACGCAAATGCCACGCGCCTGCCGCCATGCCACATGCCACCGTGAACCCGGCGATCGTGCGGGCGGTGGCGCGCTATCTCAGTGCGAATCCGCTTGCGAGCGACACGTCTCAAGGCATCGCGCAATGGTGGCTGCACGACCGGCGCCATTGGCCCGAGGCCGACGTGCTCATCGCGCTGGAGTGGATGCAACGGTGGCAGCTGCTCGAACGAATCGTCGCCCCGGATGGGCGCGTTCGTTTTCGTCGCGACGCCGCAGTTCCCGACGAGGCATGGCAGCAGCGTCTGCAAGGCGCGCTGCAGACCCTGCCGCCGATTCCTTGACCCCTTCCCTCCCTGGAGCCCGTCATGCCTGAAGTCAAAATGTCAGTCAGCCTCAAGGTCGCCGGTGGTCCCGCGCTGGCGGTCAATTTCGCAGAGAACGTCGAAGCCTACGACGTCATCGAAGTGACCGTGCCACCCGCCACGCCTGAGCTCGAGGTCCAGCTGCAACCTGCCGCGGCGTCACGTGTGAACCTGATGCTGGTCCAGTCCGATCGCTACGGACCCGAGATCACCTACATGGCCAGCGACGGCGCTGCCGATTCCGACCCGGTGACGCTGCACGGGCCACAGCTCTTCGGCCGTGGCGTGCTGTCGCTGTTCGGCCTCGACGTCCTCACCCTGAAGTTCGGCAACGCCCATCCAGCCCCTGCGGCCGGTGCCGCGCCGCTGGCCGCTCGCATCCAGATCGTGGTGGGTCGCGACGCAACGCCCTGACCGCCCCCCACTCTGCCCTTCGACTCCGACGAGGAACCGCCATGCCAAGCTACCTGACCCCCGGCGTCTACATCGAGGAGCTGCCCAGCGGCTCGCGCCCGATCGAGGGCGTCGCCACCTCCACGGCCTGCTTCGTCGGCTACACCGAACGCGGGCCGATCACCGTGCCCACGCTGATCGGCAGCTGGGACGACTACGAGCGCAGCTTCGGAAGCCTGCGCCGGGCCACCACACCCGTGATCGGTTCGGCCGCACCGCTGGGCG
Source organism: Rhizobacter sp. P3_B12 (assembly GCF_056402895.1). Classification (NCBI taxonomy): domain Bacteria; kingdom Pseudomonadati; phylum Pseudomonadota; class Betaproteobacteria; order Burkholderiales; family Sphaerotilaceae; genus Rhizobacter; species Rhizobacter sp. P3_B12. The sequence goes on from NZ_JBFUGN010000225.1 coordinate 2,945, forward strand.
ACCCGATGGGTCACGCAGTCAGCACCTTCTTCCTCAACGGCGGCGGCAAGGCCTACATCGTGCGCCTGGCCACCAACGCGCTCGCGGCCACGGCCGACATCAACAGCGGCAGCGTGCTGCTCACCGTGACGGCGGCCAACCCCGGCACCTGGGGCAACGGCCTCGTGCTGCGGCTCACCGAACGCACCGAAGGCGGCGCGACGGTGTTCGACGCGCGCGTCGGCCGCGTCGTCAACGGCGATTTCGAGGTGCTGGAGGCGCTGGGGTCGGTGGTGCCGGAAACCGGCCAGGCCAACACCATGGGTGCGGCCCTCGGCGCGGCCTCGAAACTGGTTCGTGTCACCGTGCCGGCCGGTCGCGAAGCCGCCTTGCGCACCCACCTCGAAGCCGCGGTCACCTTCACCGACGTGACCCTGGCCGGCGGCAGCAACGGCACCGCGCCCGGCAGCGACCAGTTCGAGGACGCCTTCGCGGCGCTCTCGCGCGTGCGCGACGTCAACATCCTGCTGTTGCCCGGACAGAGCTGGAGCGCCGCCACCGGCCGCCCGCTGCTCGAGCAGGCGATCGCGCATTGCGAGTCGCAGCGCAACCGCATGCTGATCGTCGACGTGCCGCCCGGACAGGAGCTGGACGACGAGAACGAGGTCAACGCGCTCGACCTGCCGACCTCGACCTACGCCGTCACCTATTACCCGTGGCCGCTGGTGGCCAACCCGTACTACAGCAACGACGTCAACCCGACCACCGGCGCCGGCCCGGCCGAACCGCGCACCGTGCTGGTCTCGCCCTCGGCGATGGCGGCCGGCCTGTGGGCCAAGACCGACACCCGGCGCGGCGTGTGGAAGGCGCCGGCGGGCATCGAGTTCCCGCTGCTGGGCGCCAACGCGCTCGAGTTCACGGTCGACAACACCGAGCAGGACTTCCTCAACCCCGCAGGTGTCAACGCCCTGCGCCGGATGCCGGGATTCGGTCCGGTGGTCTGGGGCACACGCACCCGCTCGACACGCGCCAACCCCGAGTGGCGCTACGTGCCGGTGCGGCGCACCGCGATCTTCATCGAGGAGAGTGTGTTCGGCGGCATCCAGTGGGCGGTGTTCGAGCCCAACGACCACCGCCTGTGGTCTTCGCTGCGCGCCAACATCGAGTCGTTCATGAATGGCCTGTTCCGCGCCGGCGCATTCCAGGGCGAGAAGGCCACCGACGCCTTCTTCGTCAAGTGCGGCCTCGGCCAGACGATGACGCAGGACGACATCGACCGCGGCCAGGTCATCGTGCTCATCGGGTTTGCGCCGCTCAAGCCCGCCGAGTTCGTGATCGTGCGCATCCAGCAGAAGGTCGGCCAGCAGTAAGCCGGCGAACGACGAACAGCAGCCTCAAGGAGAGCGTTCATGGCAGCCCCGATGTTTCCGGTCAACACGCACCGCTACGACCCGTACCGCACCTTCAAATTCCAGGTGCTGATCGACGGCAAACCCGTGGCGGGCCTGAAGAAGATGGGGGCGCTGAAGCGCAAGACCGAACCGATCAAGTGGCGCGCAGCCGGCGACCCGACGCAGGAACGCATCCTGCCCGGCGGCACCAGCTACGAGCCGCTGACGCTCGAGCAGGGGCTGTCGCACGACCCGGTGTTCGAGAACTGGGCCAACCTCGTCAACAACATCACCGGCGATGCCGCGATGTCGCTGAAGAATTTCCGCAAGGACATCATCATCAACGTGCTCAACCTGCAAGGCCAGGTGGCGCTGTCGTACAAGGTGTTCCGCGCCTGGGTCTCGGAGTACCAGGCCGTGCCCGAGATGGATGCCGGCACCATGAACGCGGTCGGCATCCAGACCATGACGCTGCAGCACGAGGGCTGGCAGCGCGACACGGCGGTCGCCGAGCCTGCGGAGACCTGAGCGGCCGGGCCATGAACCATCCGCCCCGCCCTCCCGCGCACAGGCCGCTTCCCGGTGGATTGGGTGGCGGTGATGTCCTGGCGCGCGACTACGCCTTCCGGCCACTCGACGGCACGCTCGAACTGGCGTTGGCCACCGCGGCCGGCGAAGCGCGCCACACACCGGACGCCGTGACGGGTGTGCTGGCGAGCGCGCTGGCCACGCTGGCCGGCGGCGAACCGAGCCGCGAACGCGTGGCGGCCCTGTGCATGGCCGACCGGCAACTGCTGATGCGCGAACTCGAACACCACCTCGGCGTCGCGCAACGCTGGCTCAGTGCCGCCTGTGGCGTCTGCCGCGCGCGCTTCGACCTGCAGATCGATCCGGCCGCGCTGCCGGTCAAGGCGGCTGCCGCCGGTTACCCGCAGGCGCGCATCGCGTGGGATGGCCACGACTACGTGCTGCGCGTGCCCTGCGGCCAGGACCAGGCCTGGCTGGCCGAGACGCATCCGGCCGATGCGGCGCGCGCACTCGCCGCGCGCCTGGTGCAAAGCGTCGACGGTGTGCCGGTGAACGGCTTCGACGCCGCATCACTTCCCGAAGGCTGGTTGCACGCAGTCGACGAAGCCCTCGACGAGATGGCGCCCGCCGTCGCCACGCAGGCGCTGGCCTCGTGTCCCGAATGCGGCCAGGCCAACACCGTGGCGCTCGAGCCCTACGGTGCACTGGCACGCACCGACGCCGATCTGCTCGACGACATCCACCGGCTGGCGAGCCAGTACCACTGGAGCGAGCGCGAGATCCTCGCCTTGCCGCGCGCCCGCCGCAACGACTACCTGCGCCGCATCGACGACGAGCGCGGGTTGACACACTGACGGAGCAGCCGGACATGGGACTGCTTCTCGACACCGTGAACGACGCCTGGCGACCTCTGCCAACCGGCGCGCTCGTGCTGCGTCGCTCCGCCGCGGCCGACCACGACCTGCCGTCGGAAGACGTGGGCAGCTCGGCCGATCCCGGCGCGTTCACGGTCTACCGACTTCAGAAGGAGGGTGGTTCGCCACCCGTGGCGCCGCTGCAGGGGCCTTCCATCCTCGGACAAGGAGCGCCTCACGGTGCAACCGGACCCGAGGGTGTTGTGAATAGCATCGTCCACCCATTGGTTAGCCGAAAGGACGGCCTCGAAAGAGGAGAGAAGATCACGCGAGAAGTTCACGCACAGGATGCTTTGTCGAATCAGCGGTTGGAGTCGTCGTCCGTTTCACCGGGTCTTTCGGGTGCACAGTCTCCCGAGTTTTCCGCTTCGGTTTCGTCTTTGATCGCAACGAGCGATGAAGAAGCTGTACCTGCCGTCACCAACGCGCCTGCTCAACGTAGATACGGAAAAATTGGTGGGAGCCAGGTGGCCCCTGGTGCCCCTTCTGAAGACCTCTCCGGCAAGCCGGCGCATGGGGCGGCCGTCCGCGTCGCGGCAGCCGCCGTTGTCGAAGCGATCGACGCCATCGACGAGGCCGCCCCGGTCGACGCGTTGAACAGCCTCGCGGCGATCGACACCATCGAGTCGCAGGCCGTCACGACGCAGACGGTGTCTCGTGCGGACCGCGCGAAGCCCGAAGCCGGCACCGCTCGCGCCGTGCCGGCGCAGGTGTACGCGCAGCCGCAGCCGCGGTCGCAGCCCGCGAGCCGCGCGCAGACACCGACGACCGCATCCGGACCCCGCGCCGCCATGCGTGCGGACCCGCCCGCCGCCGCCGGACTGCACATCGGCCGCATCGACGTCACCGTGCTCGCCCAGGCGCCGCGCCCGGCCCCGGCGGCGCCGACCAGCCCGCTGCTCGACAGCCAGTTCCTGAGCCGCAACTACCTGCGCAGGACCTGAAGCCATGGCCGTCGGCATCTCCTCTCTTTCCGCCGTCTGCCGCCAGTTCGGCCAGGTGGTGTCGGCCGGCATCAACGACGTGGTCGACAACTCGCGCATCGAGGTGCTGGTCGGCACGCCCGCGGCGGCCGCCACCGCCACCGGCGAAAGCGATGCGGACCACCGGCTCAACCTGTTCTTCTTCCGCTTCGAGCCGTCGGGCTTCTTCCCCGACACCCTGCCCGGCCAGACCTGGCTGTTGCGCATGCACTGCCTGATGACGCCGTTCTGCGCCGACGAGGACAGCATCTCCGCGGGCGAGAACGACCTGCGCGTGATCGGCGACGTGATGCGCCTGCTGCACGAACGTCCGGTCCACCTGGTGACGGTGGAAGACGAATTGTTCGAGGTGCAGTCCGTGTTCTGCACGCTGGGGCTCGATCAGCTCAACCAGCTGTGGTCGACCCAGGGCGACACCGTGTACCGGCCCTCGGCCTTGTTCGAGGTGTCGCTGGCGCCGGTGATCCCGCGGGTGGCCGCGGTGCCGCCGCCGCTGGTCGGCAGCCTGGGTCTCGGCGTGCGTGCCACCCTCGCCGCGCGCCACGGCCTGCCGGCGTCCGGGCAGATCGGCACCCATGTGCCGGTGACGCGGCGCGCCCAGCCCGACACCCGCAGCGGCGAGTGGATCCCGGCCCTGTGCCTGGTGAGCGCAGGCCTGTGCCTGCGCTCGGTGTCGCTGCCGCTCGGCGAACTCGCCGGCTTCGAGCCGCGCGCCTGGGTCGCCGGTTTGCCGGGCGCCGAGGTGTCGCTGCATTGGCAGGTGTGGAGTTCGGTCGACGGTTGGGTGCCCGCCGGCGCGGTGGACGAATTCGCCGTCATC
>NZ_JBFUGN010000226.1:0-7538 GCF_056402895.1 Rhizobacter sp. P3_B12
GTCGCAGGCCGCCAACCCCAACAGCCAGCAGGGCGGCCCCGGCGGCGGCCAGGCGGTCGCGCCGCTCACCCCGTCGGCCGCACCGTCGACCGGCGGCATGATCCAGGCCGACCCGGCCAGCAACTCGCTGATCATCACGGCGCCCGAGCCGGTCTACAAGCAGCTGCGCGCGGTGATCGACCAGCTCGACTCGCGCCGTGCGCAGGTCTACATCGAGAGCATGATCGTCGAGGTGACCGGCGACAACGCGGCCGAGGCCGGCTTCCAGTGGCAGGGCCTGATCGGCAAGAGCGGCGACTCCACCGGCATCGTCGGCGGCACCAACTTCACGCCGAAGAGCGGCAAGGGCAACCTGGTGCAGATCGATGCGACCGGCGTGGCCGCCGGCCTCGGCGAAGGCTTCAACATCGGCGTGATCCGCAAGTTCGCCGGCCAGTACGGGCTGGCGGCGATCGCCAACCTGCTGCAGAGCCAGACCAACAGCAACATCATCTCGACCCCGAACCTGATCACGCTCGACAACGAGGAAGCGAAGATCATCGTCGGCAGCAACGTGCCGTTCATCACCGGCCAGTTCACCAACACCGGCACCGCCACCACCAGCCCGTTCCAGACGGTGGAGCGCAAGGACGTCGGCATCACGCTGAAGATCAAGCCGCAGATCGGCGAGAACGGTGCGGTGCGCATGACGATCTTCCAGGAGTCGTCGAGCCTGTCCGACAAGGTCGCGCCCGGCACCACCAGCGCCGGCCCGTCGACCAACAAGCGCTCGATCGAATCGACGGTGGTCGTCGACGACGGCGAGATCATCGTGCTCGGCGGCCTGATCGAAGACCGGTTCACCGAGACCAACAACAAGGTGCCGCTGCTCGGCGACATCCCGGTGCTGGGTGCCCTGTTCCGCAGCACCAGCCGCCAGAAGACGCGCACCAACCTGATGGTGTTCCTGCGCCCGATCGTGATGCGCGATGCGGCGACCTCGAACTCGGTCTCGCTGGACCGCTACGAGACCATCCGTGCGCAGCAGAAGGCCGAGCAGCCGCGCAACAGCTGGATCACGCCGATCAACGAATCGCCGGTGCTGCCGCCGCTGAACACGCTGCAGGATTCGTCGAAGGCGCTGAGCGCACCGGCACCGAAGCCGATCCGCAATCCGGCGCTGCCGGCGGCGCCCGCGTCGGGCGCCTCGGCCCCCGATCCGGCCGATCCGGCCGCCAGCCAGCCGGGGCAGTAACACCATGGGCTCACGTCACCCCCTGCCCTACGCCTACGCGAAGGCACACACGCTGTTGTTGGAAGACGACGGCGAGCGCTTGGTGCTGTGGGCGCCCGAGACGGTGTCGATGCCGGCGCTCAGCGAGGTGCTGCGGCTGTACTCGATCGACGCGCTGGAACGCGAGCCGTCGTCGACGCTGGTCAACCGCATCGCCGCCGCCTATGCCGGTGCCGAATCGAGCGCGGCCGTCGTGATCGGCGAGGTCGAGAGCAAGGTCGACCTGAGCCGCATGATGCAGGACCTGCCGGCCATCGAGGACTTGCTCGAGGCCTCGAACGACGCGCCGATCATCCGCATGCTGAACGCGCTGCTGACGCAGGCCGCGAAAGACGGCGCGAGCGACATCCACATCGAGCCCTACGAGCGCTCGAGCTCGGTGCGCTTCCGCGTGGATGGCACGCTGCGCGAGGTGGTGCAGCCGAACAAGGCGCTGCACGCGGCGCTGATCTCGCGGCTGAAGATCATGGCCGAGCTCGACATCGCCGAGAAGCGGCTGCCGCAGGACGGCCGCATCTCGCTGCGCATCGGCGGCCGCGCGGTCGACGTGCGGGTGTCGACGCTGCCGTCGGCGCACGGCGAACGCGCTGTGCTGCGGCTGCTCGACAAGGGCGAATCGAAATTCACGCTCGAAGGCCTGGGCATGGGCGGCGACACGCTGCAGCGCTTCAATGCGCTGGTGCAGCAGCCGCACGGCATCGTGCTGGTGACCGGCCCGACCGGCTCGGGCAAGACGACGACGCTGTATGCGTCGCTCGGCCGCGTCGACACCGCGACGACCAACGTGCTGACGGTGGAAGACCCGATCGAGTACGACCTCGGCGGCATCGGCCAGACGCAGGTCAACGCCAAGATCGACCTGACCTTCGCGAAGGCGTTGCGCGCGATCCTGCGGCAGGATCCGGACGTCATCATGATCGGCGAGATCCGCGACTTCGAGACCGCGCAGATCGCGGTGCAGGCCTCGCTGACGGGCCACCTGGTGCTCGCCACGCTGCACACCAACGACGCGCCGAGCGCGGTGACCCGGCTCACCGACATGGGCATCGAGCCCTTCCTGCTGAGCTCCAGCCTGCTGGGCGTGCTCGCGCAGCGGCTGGTGCGCAAGCTGTGCCCGCACTGCAAGAAGCAGGACGCCAAGGGCCGCTGGCACCCGGTGGGCTGCAGCGAATGCGGCAACTCCGGCTACAAGGGCCGCACCGGCGTCTACGAGCTGATGGTGGCCGACGACAAGGTGCGCGCGCTGATCCACAGCCGGGCGGCCGAATCGCAGGTGTTCGTCGCCGCCGAGGCCGGCGGCATGCGCTCGATGCGCGAGGACGGCGAGCGGCTGGTGCGTGAAGGCGTGACCTCGCTCGAAGAGGTCATGCGCGTCACGAAAGACTAGCGACCATGCCCGCCTACAAGTTCGAGGCGATCGACGCCGCCGGCAAGACCAACAGCGGCCTGCTGGAGGCTGACAACGCGAAGGCCGCACGCGCGCAGTTGCGCGCGCAGGCGCTGGTGCCGCTGGAGGTGACGCAGGTGGCCTCGGCCGGCACGCAGCCGACCGGGCTGAAGATGGTGCGCCGCGTGTTCAGCTCGACCGGGCTGGCGGTGTGGACGCGCCAGCTGGCCGGGCTGGTCGGCTCGGGGCTGCCGCTGGAGCGGGCGCTGACGGCGCTCAGCGACGAGGCCGAAGACCCGAAGCAGCGCGAGCTGATCGCCCACCTGCGCAGCGAGGTCAACGGYGGCTCGCCGTTCGCGCGTGCGCTGGCCGGGGCGCCGCGCGAGTTCGACGACGTGTACCGCGCGGTGGTGGGTGCCGGCGAGCAGAGCGGTGCGCTCGGCCGCGTGCTGGAGCGATTGGCCGACGACCTGGAGGAGCGGCAGCAGCTGAAGTCGAAGATCATCGGCGCGACGCTGTACCCGGCGATCGTCTCGCTGATCGCGGTGGTGATCGTGATCTTCCTGGTGACCTACGTGGTGCCGCAGGTGGCCTCGGTGTTCACCAGCTCGAAGCGGGCGCTGCCGCTGATCACCACGATGATGCTGAACATCAGTGCCTTCCTGCGCAGCTACGGCTGGCTGCTGCTGCTGGCGATCATCGGCGGCGTGATGACCTTGCGGCTGATGCTGCGCAACGCGCTGTTCCGCGAGCAGTTCGACGCGAGCTGGCTGACGCTGCCGCTGGTGGGCAAGCTCTCGCGCGGCTACAACGCGGCGCGCTTCGCCGGGACGCTCGCGATGCTGGCGAACGCCGGCGTGCCGATCCTGAAGGCGCTGCAGGCGGCGGCGGAGACGCTGTCGAACCACGCGATGCGTGCCGATGCGATGGATGCGCTGGTGCAGGTGCGCGAAGGCGCGCCGTTCGCATCGGCGCTGGCCGCGAAGAAGCGCTTTCCGGGGATCCTGTCGATGTTCGCGCGGCTGGGCGAGCAGACCGGCCAGCTGCCGCAGATGCTCGACCGGGCCGCCAAGCAGCTGGGCCAGGAAGTGCAACGCCGCGCGATGGCGATGGCGACCATCCTGGAGCCGCTGCTGATCGTCGCGATGGGTGGGGCGGTGATGTTGATCGTGCTGGCGGTGCTGCTGCCGATCATCCAGCTGAATACCTGGGTGAAGTAGAGCCCCCACGTCGCTGCGCTCCTGCCCCCCCGAGGGGGCGCCACCCAAGGGGCCTGGCAAAGCCAGTTCCCCGGGTGTTGCTGGATCACGCTCTGGCATGCGTCCTGCATGTCGGCACCACCAGAACTGGGTGGTGTTCCGGGTTTTCATCGAGTGCTGACTTCCGGACACCTTTGCTTCAATGAACGCCAAGGTCTGCGTCCTCTGGAGGTCACATGAGCGCATCCAAGCAGTTGGTCCCGGTGTCGTCATCCACGCGAGGCGGCATTCCGATTGCCCGCATGCGCAGCCTCTACCGGGTCGACGAGGTCGGCCGCAAGCTCGACAAGCTGCCGCACAAGGAGCACGAGAGCCTGCGCTCCACCTACGAGCGCATGCTCGAGAAAGGCCCGGAGCGCTTCCAGGTGAAACCGTCCGGCCTGCCGGCGATGGACCACCTCTACGACGAGCTGCCGAACTTCAGCGAGGTGCTCGACGACGTGAAGCGCCAACTCGCGCTGTGCGAGGACAGCCGCGACGCGCTCGAGATCACCCCGCTGCTGCTGCTCGGCCCGCCCGGCGTCGGCAAGACCCACTTCGCGCGCGAACTCTCGCAGCTGCTCGGCACCGGCATGGGCTTCATGTCGATGAGTTCGATGACCGCCGGCTGGGTGCTGAGCGGCGCCTCCAGCCAGTGGAAGGGCGCCCGCCCCGGCAAGGTGTTCGAGACCCTGGTCGACGGCCAGTACGCGAACCCGGTGATGGTGGTCGACGAGATCGACAAGGCCGGCGGCGAACACGCCTACGACCCGCTCGGCGCGCTGTACAGCCTGCTCGAGCACGACACCGCCGGCAGCTTCGTCGACGAGTTCGCCGAGGTGCCGATCGACGCCAGCCAGGTGATCTGGGTCGCCACCGCGAACGACGGCCGGGCGATCCCCGACCCGATCCTCAACCGCATGAACGTCTACGAGGTGCAGGCGCCCGACCGCGACGCGGCGCGCCGCATCGCCGCCCGGCTGTACGACGGCATCCGCCGCGACCACGCCTGGGGCGAGCGCTTCGAGGCCGAGCCGCGCGGCGAGGTGCTCGACCGCATGGGCGAGATGGCGCCACGCGAGATGCGCCGCGCCTGGATGACCGCGTTCGGCAACGCGAAGCTCGCACACCGCGACCACGTCGTCTGCGACGACCTGCCCGAATCCGGCAGCAGGAAGTCGACGATCGGCTTCATGCAATAGCGGCGCAGGCGCTCAGAACAGGTACGCCAGCCCGACGTAGCCGGTCGCGCCGGTCTTCTTCGCGACGATCGGGCTGTTCTTCGCATCGCCGCCCAGCGCGCTGACGCCGGCCGAGGCGCGCAGCTTCAGGTCGGATTGCAGCGCGTACTCGGCCCCGACGCCCAGGTCGACCTTGTGCAGGCCGGCCTTCGGCGTGTAGACGGCGTAGCCGCTGGCGGCCGACTGCTCGGGCGTCACGCCGAAGTAGGCCTGCAGGTAGCGCTGGTCGGCCCAGCTGGCGCCGGCATTCAGGCTCAGCGCGAACGCGTCGCTCAGCGGCACCGGCCACGACACGCCGAGATCGACCTGGGCACCGCGGTGGCCGCGCTGGCCGRGCGACTTGCGGTAGGTCAGCCCGAGCGGCCCGTAGCCCGCCGTCACGCCGGCTTCGGCACTGGCGCGCACGTCGCCCATGCCGCGCAGGCGGTCGTCCCCGGCGGCCGGGCCGAGGCCCGACACGTTCCGGTCCTTGCGGCCGGGGTCGGCGCCCAGCAGCAGGCCGGCACRCAGCGCGTCCTGCTCGAAGAAGGTCCAGCCGAGACCGGTGTGGTCAAGGTCGACGTGGCCCCAGTCCGCCGTGCGGTAGCTGAGCGACAGGTCCGGCGCGGCGATCGTGCGGCGGTTCGGGCTGCCTTCGTAGCGGGGCATCGTCGCCACCCCCAGGCTCAGGCTGCCGCTCAGGCCGAGGGGCGGGGCCGGCGGCGTCTGCGACTGGGCGCATGACGGCAGGGTCGTCGCGACGAGGGCGGCGGCCAGCAGCGACGGTTGGAACAGGGTGCGGGCGATCAGGGATTTCGGCATGGGGGACAGGGGTGGCATGGGATGGCGGCACTGTGCCCGCCGCCACCTTAGGGAATGCCCAGGGTCGCCCCACTAGACTGCGCTGCCATGCACCTCCTCCTCGTCGAAGACGACCTCGAACTGGGCGCCGAACTGCAGCGCGCGCTGGCCGGCCACGGGCTGACCAGCGAATGGGTGCGCAGCGTCGCCCATGCGCAGGCCCTGACGGCCACCGCGGCCGACGACGCACTGCCCTTCGCCTGCGTGCTGCTCGACCTGGGCCTGCCCGACGGAGAAGGCCTGCACCTGCTGCAGCGCTGGCGCCGGGCCGGGCTGAAGCTGCCGGTCATCGTGCTGACGGCCCGCGACGCGCTCGACGCCCGCGTGTCCAGCCTCGACGCCGGGGCCGACGACTACGTGATCAAGCCGGCCGCCCCGCAGGAGCTGGCCTCGCGCATCCGCGCCGTCACGCGGCGCAGCGGCGGGCATGCCTCGGCGGTGTGGACGGTGGGCGCGCTGCAGATCGACAGCCTGCGCCGCGAGGTGCGGGTGGACGGCGCGCTGACCGCGCTGTCGCCGAAGGAATTCCAGATCGTCGCCGAGCTGGCCCGGCATGCCGGCGAGGTGGTGTCCAAGCACCGCCTCGCCCGCGCAGTGATGCCGCTGAACGAGCCGATGGAGTTCGGCGCGCTCGAATGGCACATCCACAACCTGCGCCGCAAGCTCGGCGAGGGCTGCATCCGCACCGTGCGCGGCGTCGGCTACAGCGTCGTCGAATGATGGGCCGCCTGGCCATGCCGTCGCTGACCACGCCGTCGATCACGCGGCGGCTGCTGCTGGCGCTGCTGGTGGCCTACGTGCTGGCCTGGGGCACGATGCTGGTGCTGGCCCACCTCAGCATGGTGGCCACCGGCTCCGGCGAATTCGACAAGGAGATGCGCAGCGTCGGCGAGGTGGTCGAGCAGGTGCTGGCCGACGCGGCGCTGCCGACCGATGCGGCGCTGCGCGGCGCCGCGCTGAAGATCGCCGCCCACGGGCAGCGCGTCGGTGCCGACGGCGGCTACCTCGGGTTCCAGGTGCATGACGCCGCCGGCCGCCTGATCGCGCGCGGCGGCAGCGAGAACGCGCCGCTGGCCGACGATGGCCGGCTCGGCTTCTTCGTGGTGGGCGAGGGACCGGACGCCCAGCATGTGTACCGGCGCTGGACGGCCGACCACGCCCGCCGCGTCGACGTGCAGCAGTCGGTCGCGGCGCGCGACCAGGTGCTGAGCGCCGGCCTGTCGAGCGCGGTGACGGTGGCGCAGCTGCTGGTCGGCTTTCCGATGCTGCTGCTGCCGGTGTGGCTGGCGGTGCGCACCGGCCTGCGCCCGCTGCTGAGCCTGTCGCAGGACCTGGCCGCGCGCTCGCCGGCCGACCTGCAGCCGGTGCGGGTCGAGCAGCCTTATCGCGAACTGCGGCCGGTGGTCGACGAACTGAACGGCACGCTGGCGCGGCTGCAGGCGCTGCTGCAGCGCGAGCGGGCCTTCCTGGCCGATGCGGCGCACGAGTTGCGCACGCCGCTGGCGGTGATCGCCGCGCAATGCGACACGCTGAAGCACAGCCGCGACACCGCCGAGCGC
>NZ_JBFUGN010000227.1:0-7520 GCF_056402895.1 Rhizobacter sp. P3_B12
GGCCACGCCGCTGCTGCCGGCGCTCGCGGCGCAGGTCGGCCACACCGTCGCGATCGCGGTGTGGGGCAACCGCGGGCCGACCATCGTGCGCGTCGAAGAGGCACCGTCCGCGGTGCACGTCAACATGCGCCACGGCACCGTGATGTCGATGCGCGGCACGGCGTCGGGCCTGCTGTTCGCCGCGCACCTGCCGCCGGCCCGCCTGCGCGAGCTGCTGGCGCAGCAGCCGCACGGCGGCCGGCGCACGCTGGACGCCGCCTTCAGCGAGCAGCTGGCGGCCATCCGCGCCGAGGGCCTGAGCCGCGTCGTCGACGGCACGGTGCCCGGCGTCAGTGCGATGGCGGCGCCGGTGTTCGACCTGCACGGCGAGCTGGTGCTGAGCCTGGCGGCGATCGGCCCGAACGCCACTTTCGACGTGCAGCCCACCGGCCCGGTCGCGCTCGCGCTGAAGGGCTGCGCCGCGCAGCTGTCGCGCCAGCTCGGCGGCGCCGGCCCTCCGGATGCACCGGTATAGTCGGCGTTCAACCAATGAATCGGGAGCGAGGAAATGGGAGTTCCAAGCCAACGGCACGCCGGTCAACGCGTGCGCGCCACCTGGGTCAGCCTGCTCGTCGCAGCAGCCGCCCTCACCGCCTGCGGCGGTGGATCGGATGGCGATTCCAGCAACCGCCTCGCGTCCTCGTCGCAGTACGCGCAGCAATGCGCCCCGACCAACTCCCTGGCCTCGACCCACAGCGGCAGCCTCGACATCGAGAAGCAGTGGGTGCGCGCCTACCTGAACGACGCCTACCTCTGGTACGACGAAGTCCCCAACATCACCGCCGGCCAGGCGCAGTACAGCAACACGTCCGACGTCTACGGCTCGCTCGACAACTATTTCGAGGCCCTGAAGACGATCCGGCTCACCGCCAGCGGCGTTCGCAAGGACCAGTTCAGCTTCATCCTGCCGACCTCCACGTCCGACGCGCTGTTCGAGTCCGGCGTCGAGGCCGGCACCGGCGTCAACTGGCGCATGCTGTCGCCGCGGGCCCCGCGCGGGCTGCGCGTGTCGTACGTGACCCCGGGCACCGAGGCGGCCACCAAGGGCGTGCTGCGCGGCGACACGCTGGTGACGGTCGACGGCGTGTCGGCCGACGATGAGACGGCGGCCGGCGTCGGCGTGCTCAATGCCGCGATGTTCGCCAGCGACACCGGCGGCACGCACACCTACGTGCTCAACCGGGCAGGCACGGGCCTGGTGAGCGTCTCGCTGACGACCGTGGCCGTCACCACCAAGCCGGTGCTGAACTACAGCGTGGTCCCGACGGCCACCGGCAAGGTCGGCACCATCGTCTTCACCTCGCACGTCGCGCCGGCCGAGGCGCAGCTGATCGAGGCCGTCTCGTCGCTGAAGTCGCAGGGCGTCACCGACCTGGTGCTCGACCTGCGCTACAACGGCGGCGGCTACCTGTACATCGCGAGCGAGCTGGCCTACATGATCGCCGGGCCGACGCGCACCGGCGGCAAGGTGTTCGAGAAGCTCAACTACAACGCGAAGCGCACCTCCGACAACGCGCAGGCGCCGTTCGGGTTCCAGGCCACCAGCACCACCAACGCAGCGCTGCCGACGCTCGACCTGCCGCGCGTCTACGTGCTCGCCACCTCCGAGACCTGCTCGGCCAGCGAAGCGGTGATCAACGGCCTGCGCGGCGTCGATGTCGACGTGCGGCTGATCGGCGGCGGCACCTGCGGCAAGCCCTATGGCTTCGCGGCGCAGGACAACTGCGGCATCTCGTACTTCCCGATCGAGTTCCAGGGCATCAACGCGAAGGGCTTCGGCGACTATGCCGACGGTTTCGTGCCGAACGGCAGCGGTGCCACCGGCATCGCCGGCTGCGTCGCGTCCGACGACTTCACGCAGCCGCTCGGCAGCCCGGACGAGGGCCTGCTGAAGGCGGCGCTCGCCTACCGCGCGACCGGCGCCTGCCCGGTCGTCTCCGCGTCGCAGGAATCCGCGCAAGCCCTGCGGGCCGCGACCGGCCGCGGCGCCGCGGTGCGTGGCCGGCCGCTGCTGAGCAACCGCTTCCTCACGCCGTCGCGCTGAGGAAGCCCTCGACGAGCGCCGCGAACTCCTGCGGCTGCTCGGCCACGCTCAGGTGCGAGGCCTCGGCCAGCACCTCGAGCCGCGCGCCGGGAATGCGCTCGGCGATGGCCTGCGACATCGCGACCGGCGCCCCCACATCCAGCGCGCCGGCGATCACGAGCGTCGGGCAGCGCACCTGCGGCAGGCGCTCGAGCCAGTCGACCTCGCGCACCGCGTGGCAGGTCGCCGCATAGCCGACGGCCGAGGTGCGCAGCAGCGCCGCCCGGAATGCCGCCAGCGCCTCCGGCCGGCCGCTGCGGAAGCCGGCGTGGAAGTAGCGCTCCATCACCATGTCGGCAATCGCCTGCAGCCCGCCCTGCTCGACGGCCGCGATGCGCTGCGCCCAGGCCGCCTGCGCCGCCTCGGGGTAGTGCGCGGTGGTGTTGGCGAGCACCAGCGAGCGCACCAGCTCCGGATGGCGGATCGCGAGGCCCTGGCCCACCATGCCGCCGAGCGAGAGCCCGACCCAGGCCACCGGGCCGGCACCCCACTCGCGGATCACGCGGGCCGCATCGTCGACCAGCTCGTCCATGCGGTACGGGCCGGCCGGCACGGCCGAGCCGCCGTGGCCGCGGTGGTCGTAGCGCAGCACCTCGTGGCGCGGCGCGAGCGCGGCGGCCAGTGCGTCCCACATGCCGAGCTCCAGGCCCAGCGCATGGCTGAGCACCACCGGCGGGCCCTCGCCCTGCAGCGCGAGCTTCAGCTGCGGCCGGCTGAAGGTGTGGTGGCTCGACGTGCGCACGCCGGCCGAGAGCGGCGCCGGCGGCGGCAGCAGCCCTTCGTCGCGCAGGATCTGCGTGGTCAGCTTGAAGGCCGTGTTGGCGGCCGGCACGCCGCAGTAGATCGCGCCCTGCATCAGCGTCTCGCGGATCTTCTCGACCGGCACGCCGCCGCGCACCGCGGCCCGGCAATGCAGCTCGAACTCCTCCCAGCGCGCGAGGCCCATCGTCATCCCCAGCACCAGCAGGCGGCGGGTCGTCGTGTCCAGGCCCGGGCGGCCCCAGATGTCGTGCCACGCATAGCGCGTGATCAGCGACTGGAACTCGGCGTTGAACGCGGAGGTGTTGTCCAGCGACTGGTCGACCCACGCATCGCCCAGCACCGCGCGGCGGTTCTTCACGCCGCGGTCGAAATCGTCCTGTTGCTCCGGCATCGCGCTCTCTTTCGAGGGTGTTTCAAGGATGTTTCGAGAATGGGAGGAGATCAGTGCGGCAGCCAGGCCGACCACGGCGCCTCGGCCGCCAGCGCGTCGGCGCGCTGCTGCCAGCTCGCCAGCTGCGGATCGGCGACGCGGCTTGCGTGTTCCGCGGCGCGCTCGACGTCGAACAGCGCGTCGACCTGGTCGGCACCGAGCTGCGCGCGCAGCGCTTCGTCCTGCGACAGCGCCTGCAGCAGCACCTCGCGCAGCGGGCGCCGCGCAGCCACCGCCTCGTGCGACCAGGCCTCGAGCAGCGCATGCGCGCGCGCCTTGCCGAGCTGCTGCGCCAGCTGCATCGCCACCGCCTCGGCGAACACCAGCCCGTGCTGCGCATCGATGTTGTGCCGCATCCGGGCGGCATCGACCTGCAGGCCCGGCGCCGCATCGGCCAGCGCCTTCAGCGCGCCGTGCACGCCGAGGTACAGCCCCGCCGTCTCGGCCAGCTCGGCCTGCCAGTTGCCGAGGCCGCGCTCATGCTCCTGCACCATCGCGGCCAGCAGCGCCGCCACGCGGTGCGGCGTGCGCAGCGCGGCGGCCAGCGCCGTCATCGCGGCCACCGGGTTGCGCTTGTGCGGCATCGTCGACGAGCCGCCGCGGCCGGCACCCGACGGCTCGGCCAGCTCGCCGAGCTCGCCCTGCGCCATCAGCGAGATGTCTTTCGCGATCTTGCCGAGCGCGCCGGCCAGCACGCCCAGCTCGCCGGCCAGCGAGGCCAGCTCGTCGCGCTGCGTGTGCCACGGGCCGGGCGGCAGCCGCAGGCCGAGCGCTTCGGCCACCCGGTGCGCGACGGCCGGGCCGCGTTCTCCCATCACCGAGAGCGTGCCCACCGCGCCCCCCAGCTGCAGCTGCAGCGCCTGCAGCCCGGCCGCGCGCACGCGCTGCCGGCAGCGCAGCAGCGGCGCGATCCACGCCACCAGCTTGAAATCGAAGCTGACCACCTGCGCCGGCTGCATCAGCGTGCGCGCCAGCACCGGCACGCCACGGTGCTGGCGTGCCAGCGCGAGCAGCGCGGCGGCAAGCGTGCCCAGGTCGCGGTCGACCAGCGCGAGTGCGCGGCGGGTGGTGAGCGCGAGGCCGGTGTCGATCACGTCCTGGCTGGTGCTGCCCCAGTGCACGAAGCCGGCCGCGTCGGCATCGAACAGGCCGACCGCCTGCGTCAGCGCCTTGACCAGCGGAATGGCCAGGCTGCCGGCGCGGCCGCTCGCGTCGACGAGGGCGCCCAGGTCGTACAGCTCGGCCTTGCAGACGCCGGCGATCGCCTGGGCGGCGGCGGCGGGCACCAGGCCCTCGGCGGCCTGCGCGCGCGCGAGYGCCGCCTCGAAATCGAGCATCGCCTGCAGCACCGAGGCCGGCGAGAACACCGCCGACATCTCGGGCGTCGACAGGAAGCTTTCGAAAACCGATTGCCCCGTCGACATCACGGCGCTCCGGTCAGGCGGCGGACGCCTGCGCCTTTTGGGCGTGTTGTGCCTTCCGCTGCATCTTGCGATCGCTCAGCCGCTGCAGGCAGGTCAGCGAGGCCAGGTGGGCGTAGATCAGCGGCAGCATGCCGTTGCGGTACAGCTCGAGCACCTGGGCATCGGGCAGCGCGCGCAGCTTGTCTTCGTCGACCACGAGGAAGCCGTCGACCGAGAAGGTCTCACCGTCGTCCAGCGTGCCTTCGGCGCGCATGCTCTTCAGCAGGTCGAGCTCGCGCAGGCGTTCGCAGAACAGCGGGGTGCGCTGCGCTTCCTGGTCGTACAGCTCGAGCAGCTTCATCACGTTGTTCAGCGTCTCGGTCGGCTCGCCGGCGGCGGTGAGCAGCGGCGTGCCCTGCGGCCCGTCGACGAGGCCCGGGTAGCCTTCATCGATGACCACCGAGAGTTCGTCGCCGGTGCCGTCGGCGCGCGGGAAGCGCGTGAGCCCGAGCGGATAGCAGCGCAGCGCGGCCGGGATGTAGCGGCCGACCCACTGCGTGCCCTCGACGAACAGGTTCTCGCCCACCGTCAGCCCGAGCAGCACGGCCGGGTTGAGCTGCGGGCTGCCGTCTGCGGTGGTGCCGCTGTTGACGAACAGGATCGGGTAGTCCTTGCCGGCCTCGACGAACTCGCCGAAGGTGCAGAACAGCGCGTTCATGCCGGCGACTCCCGACACGTCCAGCGGCAGCACGTGCTTGCCGGCATGGCGCGTGCGGTCGAGCAGCGCGGGCTTCTTGTAGAGGGCAGTGATCATTGAACTTCAGCTCCAGGGGGCAAGGCAGTGGCCATCACCTTGTCGACACGCTTGCCGTCCAGGTCGACCACCTCGAAACGCCAGCCTTCCCAGTCCACCGTGTCGGCGGTCTTGGGCAGCCGGCCCAACAACAACATGATCATGCCGGCCAGCGTGTTGTAGCGGCCGCGGTCTTCCTCGGGCAGCTCCTTCAGCGACAGCCGGTCCTTCAGCTCGGGCACCGGGATCAGGCCGTCGAACAGCCAGCTCTGGTCGTTGCGCTGCACCGCCCAGGCTTCGCCGTCGGCCGGCGTCGTGAACTCGCCGGTGATCGCCTCCAGCACGTCGCGCACGGTGATGACGCCCTGCACCTCGCCGTACTCGTCGACCACGAAGACGAGCTGGGCCGACGAGGCGCGGAACTGCTCGAGCAGCTCCATGCCCGACAGCGTCTCCGGCACGAACACCGGCGCCTGCAGGCCCTCGGTCAACGCGAGCGGGCGGCCCTGCAGCATCTGCTGCAGCAGCGTCTGCGCCGAGATCACGCCGACCACGTCGCTCAGGCTGCCGCGGCACACCGGATAGCGCGAGTGCTCCTGGTCGCCCATCACCTTCAGCACGTCGTCGAGGTCGGCCGACGCGTCGAGCCAGGTGATTTCGGTGCGCGGGATCATCATCGAGCCGACCTGCCGGTCGTCGAGGCGGAACACGTTGCGCACCATCTGGTGCTCCTGCGCCTCGATCACGCCGGCATCCAGGCCTTCCTCGAGGCTGGCGGCGATCTCCTCCTCGGTCACCGAACGGCTCGGGCCGCCGCGGATGCCCAGCAGGCGCAGCGTGCCCTCGGTGCAGAACGACAGCAGCTTGACGAACGGGCGCGCCGCCATCGACAGCCATTCCATCGGTTGCGCGACCAGGCGGGCCACGTTCTCGGGATACATCTGCCCGAGCCGCTTGGGCACCAGCTCGCCGAAGATGATCGTGAGGAAGGTGATGCACATCACCACGAGGGCGGTGGCGGTGATGCCGGAGGCCTTCTCGTGGATGTTGAATGTCAGATGGATCCAGCCGGCCAGCGGCTCGGAGAAGGCGGCCTCGCCGACGATGCCGTTGAGCACACCGATCGAGGTGATGCCGATCTGCACGGTGGACAGGAACTTGGTGGGGTTCTCGTGCAGGTCCATCGCGGCGCGGGCGCCTTCGTCGCCGGTTTCCACCATGACCTGCAGGCGAGCCTTGCGGCTGGCGGTGAGCGCCATTTCAGACATGGCGAACAGACCGTTGAGGATGATCAGGAAGGCGAGGAGCGCGATGTCCATGGAAGCACGCTGCCGGGACCCGGCCCGGAACGCGCAAAACGACGAAGGCCGCAAGGGTAGCAGATGGCGCCGGCGGGGCCGTGACGGGGGTGGCGGGCAGAATGGCGGCGATGAACTACCTGATCGGTGACCTGCAGGGCTGCTGCGACCCGCTGGAGCGCCTGCTCGAGAAGATCGGCTTCTCCGCCTCGCGCGACCACGCGTACCTGCTGGGCGACCTGGTGAACCGGGGCCCGGCCTCGCTGCGCACGCTGCGGCGGCTGCAGCAGCTGGGGTCGTCGGCCACCTGCCTGCTGGGCAACCACGACCTGCACCTGCTGGCGGTGGCGCACGGGGTGCGCAAGCCGGGGCGACGCGACACGCTGGGCGAGATCCTGGACGCGCCGGACCGCGGCGCGCTGATCGACTGGCTGCGCCAGCAGCGGATGGCGGTGCATGCGCATGGCTGGCTGATGGTGCATGCCGGCGTGGTGCCGCAGTGGGACCTGGCGATGACGCTGGCGCTGRCCGGCGAGGTGGAGCAGCGGCTGCGCGGCGACGACCTCGTGGGCTTCCTGCAGGTGATGTACGGCAACGAGCCGGCGCGCTGGGATGCGGGGCTGCAGGGCGCCGACCGGCTGCGCTTCGCGGTGAACGTGCTGACGCGGATCCGTTTCGTGGCGGCCGACGGCACGCTGGAGATGTCCAGCTC
>NZ_JBFUGN010000228.1:0-7513 GCF_056402895.1 Rhizobacter sp. P3_B12
TCGGCCTGCACATCTCGCCGAACCTGGCCTCGGGCGTGCTCGGCGTGCGCGGCGGGCCGATGCTGGCCGGCGCCGATTCGCTGCGCATCACGGTGCGGGGCCGCGGCACGCATGGCGGCGCGCCGTGGGGCGGCATCGATCCGATCGTCGTCTCGGCGCAGATCATCACCGGGCTGCAGACCATCGTGAGCCGCCAGCTGAACATCAGCCATGAACCGGCGGTGCTGAGCATCGCGTCGATCCACGGCGGCAACCGCGAGAACGTGCTGCCCGACAGCGTCGAGATGCGCGGCACGCTGCGCAGCTTCGACGAGGCGATGCGCGAGGAAGCGAAGCGGCGCATCGTGACCACCGCCGAATCGATCGCCGCGGCCAGCGGTGCGCAGGCGAGCGTCAGCTTCGGGCCGGCCACCTACGCCGTCACCGACAACCCGCGCGAACTGCTCGCGCGGATGATGCCTTCCTTGCAGCGCGCGAGCAGCGGCCGCGTGATGGAACTGCCGAAGATCAGCGCGTCGGAGGATTTCTCGGAGTACCAGAAGCAGGTGCCGGGGCTGTTCTTCATCCTCGGCGCGACGCCGCCCGGCAAGACGCCGCAGAACGCGCCGCCGAACCATGCGCCGGACTTCGATTTCGACGAGGCGGCGTTGCCCTTGGGCGTGAAGGCGCTCGCGACGCTGGCGCTCGACTACCTGGTCAGTCCGTAGCCCGGATGCCAATCCGGGTTGACTTCGACGGCCGCCCCCGGATTGGCATCCGGGCTACGAGAGGATCGACCGCCCCAGCGCCTCGGCGACCTCGATCCCGTCGACGCCGGCCGACATGATCCCGCCGGCATAGCCCGCGCCTTCGCCGGCCGGGTACAGGCCCTTCACGTTCAGGCTCTGCCAGTCCTTGCCGCGCGTGATGCGCAGCGGCGACGAGGTGCGCGTCTCGACACCGGTGAGCACCGCGTCGGGCATCGAGAAGCCCTTGATCTGCCGCTCGAACGCCGGCAGCGCCTCGCGGATGGCCTGGATCGCGTAGTCGGGCAGGCTCGGGTGCAGGTCGCCGAGCAGCACGCCCGGCTTGTACGACGGCTGCACGCTGCCGAACTCGCGCGAGCGCTGGCCCTTGACGAAATCGCCGACCAGCTGGCCCGGCGCTTCATAGTTGCCGCCGCCGAGTTCGAAGGCGCGCGACTCGAGCCGGCGCTGGAATTCAATGCCGTCCAGCGGATTGACCGGCCCCGGCGCATCCGGGTCCTGCGCATAGTCCTGCGGCGAGATGCCGACGACGATGCCGGCATTCGCGTTGCGCTCGTTGCGCGAGTACTGGCTCATGCCGTTCGTCACGACGCGGCCGACTTCCGAGGTGGCCGCCACCACCGTGCCGCCCGGGCACATGCAGAAGCTGTAGACCGAGCGGCCGTTGGCGGCGTGGTGCACCAGCTTGTAGTCGGCCGCGCCGAGGATGGCGTTGCCGGCGTTCGGGCCGAAGCGCGCGCGATCGATGATCGACTGCGGATGCTCGATGCGAAAGCCCACCGAGAACGGCTTGGCCTCCATGAAGACGCCGCGCGCGTGCAGCATCGCGAAGGTGTCGCGCGCGCTGTGGCCGAGCGCCAGCACGACGTGGTCGGCGCGCAGCTGCTCGCCGGACGCGAGCGTCACGCCGCGAATGTGGCCACCCTCGATCAGCACATCGGTCACGCGCTGCTCGAAGCGGATCTCGCCGCCCAGCGATTCGATCTCGGCGCGCATCTTCTCGATCATGCTGACCAGCCGGAAGGTGCCGATGTGCGGCTTGCTGACGAACAGGATCTCGTCCGGCGCGCCGGCCTTGACGAACTCGGTCAGCACCTTGCGCGTCAGGTGGCGCGGGTCGCTGATCTGGCTCCACAGCTTGCCGTCGGAGAAGGTGCCGGCGCCGCCCTCGCCGAACTGCACGTTCGATTCGGGGTTCAGGACATTCTTGCGCCACAGGCCCCAGGTGTCCTGGGTGCGCTGGCGCACCTCCTTGCCGCGCTCCAGCACGATCGGCCGCAGCCCCATCTGCGCGAGGATCAGCGCGGCGAACAGCCCGCACGGGCCGAAGCCGACGACCAGCGGGCGCAGTCGGCCCGAGGCCTCGAAATCCGCCGGCGCGTGGCCGACGAACTTGTACGAGGTGTCGGGCGACGGCTTGATGTGCGGATCGATCGCGAAGCGCTGCAGCAACGCGGCCTCATCGGCCGGGTCGGCGAGCTCGCAGTCGACGGTGTAGATCAGCACGATGGCGGCCTTCTTGCGCGCGTCGTAGCTGCGCTTGAAGACAGTGGCGCTCTTCAGCGCGGCATCGGCCAGGCCCAGGCGCTGCAGCACGGCCGGGCGCAGCGCGCCTTCGGCATGGTCGAGCGGCAGCCGCAGTTCGGTGATTCGGAGCATGGGCGCTATTGTCCCGCGGGCTCGGGCTGCTGGGCCGAGCGCAGCTCGTCGACGGGTGCATCGTCGATCACGGGCTCGTCGTCGGCGCCCGGGTCGGCAGGCAGCGGTTTGTCGTACGCCAGGAAGCCGCCCGACTGGTGCTTCCACAGCAGCGCGTAGTGGCCACCCTGCTGCAGCAGTTCGTCGTGCGTGCCCTGCTCGACGATGCGGCCCTGCTCCAGCACGATCAGCCGGTCCATGCGGGCGATGGTCGACAGCCGGTGCGCGATCGCGATCACCGTCTTGCCTTCCATCAGGTTCAGCAGCTGGTCCTGGATCGCGAGCTCGACCTCGCTGTCGAGCGCCGAGGTGGCCTCGTCGAGCACCAGGATCGGCGCGTCCTTCAGCACCACGCGCGCGATCGCGACACGCTGGCGCTGGCCGCCGGAGAGCTTCACGCCGCGCTCGCCGACGTGCGCCTCGTAGCCGGTGCGGCCCTTCCAGTCCTGCAGCTCGCGGATGAAGCCGTGCGCCTGCGCCTTGCGCGCCGCCGCCTCGACCTGCGCGGGCGTCGCGTCGGGCCGGCCGTAGCCGATGTTGGCGGCGATCGAGCGGTGCAGCAGCGAGGTGTCCTGCGTCACCAGGCCGATCGCGCCGCGCAGGCTCTCCTGCGTGACGCCGGCGATGTCCTGCCCGTCGATGCGGATGTGGCCCTGCTCCACCTCGTGGAAGCGCAGCAGCAGGTTCACGAGCGTCGACTTGCCGGCGCCCGAGCGGCCGACCAGCCCGACGCGCTCGCCCGGCTTCACGACCAGGTCCAGGTCGTCGAGCACGCGCTTGCCGTCGCCGCGGCCGTAGGTGAAGGTCAGGTGCTCGAAGCGGATCTCGCCGCGCGTCACCTCGAGCGGGCGGGCCCCCGGCTTGTCGACCAGCGTGTGCGGCACCGCGATCGTCTCCATGCCCTCCTGCACCACGCCGACGTTCTCGAAGATGCCGGTCACTTCCCAGCTGACCCAGCCGGCGACGCTCGCGATCTGCCAGGCCAGCGGCAGCGCGGTGGCCACCATGCCGGCGGCGATGTGCCCGTGCACCCACAGCAGCACGCCGATGGTCGCGGTGCTGACCAGGAACAGCGCGTTCATCGCCGACAGCGTCGCCATGAACTGCGTCGTGAGCTTCATGTGCGCGGCGATCGCAAGCGTGTGCTCGTCGACGCTCTCGCGCACGTAGGCGTCTTCGTCGCGCGCGCGGGCGAACAGCTTCACGGTCAGGATGTTGGTGTAGCTGTCCACCACGCGGCCCATCAACGCCGAGCGCAGTTCGGAACTGGCGCGCGCCAGGTCGCGCATGCGCGGCACGAAATGGCGCAGGAAGAACACGTAGCTCGCGAACCACAGCACGGTGGGCACGGCAAGCCGCCAGTCGGCGCTGGCCATCAGCACCAGCGCGGTGACGCCGTAGATCACGATGTACCAGATCGCGCGGATCGAGCTGACCACGCTCTCGCGCACCGCGTTGCTGGTCTGCATCACGCGGTTGGCGATGCGGCCGGCGAAATCGTTCTGGAAGAAGGTCCAGCCCTGGCGCACCACGTGCCAGTGGCTCTGCCAGCGGATCAGGCTGGTGACGCCGGGCACCACCGCGATGTTGCGCACCATCGTGTCGGCGACCAGCGCGAGCGGCCGGCCGAACAGCACCAGCGCAGCCATGCCGAGCAGCATCGGCGCGGCAGCGCTGAACGCGGCGGCGCGCTCGGGCGCCTGCATCAGCGTGACCAGCCTGCCGATGAAGACCGGCACCAGCGTGTCGACCCCGGCCACCACCAGCCCGGTGATGAACATCGCGAGGTACAGCCAGCGCGTCTGGCGGATGAAATGCCAGTAGAAGGCCAGCAGGCCGGGCGGCGGCTCGCCGCGGGGCACGTCGGTCGGGCGGATGCGTTGCAGGAAGAAGGCAGACACGGACATGGCGGCGCCAATGGCAACGCGGCGCAGGCTTGTGGCGTGCGCCGCATCGGAGGTTGGGGGTGCCCCATTGTCTCGCGGAACGGATGCCCGACAACGACAGAGGCCGCCCGAAGGCGGCCTCTGCGGTGTCCCACAACCGTTGCGCTCTGCGCGCTTCAGCGATCAGTAGCCGGTCGACAGCGCGCCGTAGCCGGAGTCGCTCTTGTGGGCCTTGGCGGCTTCGACCGCCTCGGCACGCACTTCGGCGCGGGTGCGGCTCGTGCCAGCGACCACCGGGGTGGTGTAGCCGTAGCTTTCCGAGTTCGGGACCAGCGTGCCGTCGACACGGGCACGGGCCAGTTCGGCGCGCACTTGCTCGCGGCTCTTGCCGCTGTCGGCTGTCGCCGCAGCCTGGGCCTTCGGCAGCGTGATCGACGCGTTGTTGTAGCCGTAGCTTTCCGAGTTCGGCAGCAGGTCGCCGGAAGCGCGGGCACGGGCCAGCTCGGCACGCACTTGTTCGCGGGTCAGGCCGGTGTCGGCAGCGAACGCGGTGACGGAGGCGCCAGCCAGTGCAAGGGCGACGGTGGCAAGGGCGGCGAAGTTCTTGGTGCTCATGATGAATTCCTTCAGAGGGTTGACGTTTCCAGGCAGGGCGGCTTCAGGGGTTGTTCAGAGCCGTCTTGTCCAGCCTCGGTGAGTCACTGTTGCGTTGGCCTCATCGATGGGGTGAACTGTAGACATTGCGCTTGAATCAATAAACAGCACGTGCTTCAATGCCCCATTGTCAAAAAAGAAACAATGAGGGCGAAAGAATGGATCGGCTGCATTCGATGCGGGTGTTTTCCCGGGTGATCGAGGAAGGAAGCTTCGCGTCGGCCGCACGCCGGCTGAACCTCTCGCCGGCCGTCGTCACGCGGCTCGTGGCCGACCTCGAGGAGCACCTCGGCGCCCGCCTGATCAACCGCACGACGCGCCGCCTCGCGCTCACCGACACCGGCGAGCTTTACCTCGAACGCGTGCAGCAGATCCTCACCGAAGTCGAAGAGGCYGAGGCGCTCGCGAGCGCCGCCACCTCCGAGCCGCGCGGCCACCTGCGCGTGCTGGCACCGCCGGCCTTCGCGGTGCACCAGATCGCCAAGCACCTGCCGAAATTCCGCACGCTGTTCCCGAAGGTGACGATCGAGCTGTCGTGCCCCGGCCCGGTCGAGGCGGTCGACGAGAACTTCGACATCAGCATCCTGTCGGTCGGCGACCGCCCGCTCGATGGCGACTTCGTCGCGCGGCGCCTCGCGCGCTCCGAGGTCATCACCTGTGCCTCGCCCGAGTACCTGAACCGCCGCGGCCGGCCGGTGCACCCGTCGGAGCTGGCCGGCCACGAGGCGATGGTGCCGACCTTCCTGCGCGAGCTGACCTTCCACGAGGGCGTGTGGGGCGATGACGAGCCGTCCGGCGAGTCGTACACGCTGACGCCGGGGCGGCCCGCGCTCGGCACGACGCACATCGACACGATGTACGCCGCGGCGCTCGCCGGCATGGGCATCGCCGGGCTGCCGTCGTTCGTCGTCGAGGATGCGCTGATGGAGCACGCGCTCGAACGCGTGCTGCCGCGCTGGCACCTGCTGACGACCACGATCTACGCCGCGATGCCGACGCGCAAGCACGTGCCGGCGCGCACGCGGGCGTTCATCGATTTCCTGCTCGAGACCTTCGGCGGCGGCGAGACCGATCCGTGGCTCGCGGCGGCGGGTTGCCAGACGCGCTGATTACCTGAACACGTCCTGCCGCGTCTCGCCGACCAGGCGTTCCAGCAGGCGCGCCAGCGCACCCAGCCCGTTGTAGCGGCTCGCGGTGCGGTGCGCATAGCGCCACACCAGCGGCAGGTTCTGCAGGTAGCCGTCCTTGCCGTCGCGGTGGTACAGCCGCGCGAAGATGCCCAGCACCTTCAGGTGGCGCTGCAGGCCCATCCACTCGAAATCGCGCCAGAACTCGCCGAAGTCGGCCTGCACCGGCAGGCCGGCCTTGCGCGCACGCTCCCAGTAGCGCACCGCGAGGTCGATCTGCACGTCTTCCTGGAGCTCGATGTAGGCATCGCGCAGCAGGCTGGCCAGGTCATAGGTGATCGGGCCCCAGACCGCGTCCTGGAAGTCGAGGATGCCGGGGTTGGTGGCCGCGCCGGCCGCCGGGCACACCATCAGGTTGCGCGAGTGGTAGTCGCGGTGCACCAGCACCATCGGCTGGGCCAGGTTGTTCTGCACGATGCGCTCGACGCAATCGGCCCATTGGGCCTGCTCGTCGGCCGTCAGCACGTGGCCGGCGTGCTTCACGTACCAGTCGGGGAACAGCTGCATCTCGCGCATCAGCAGCGTGCGGTCGTAGGCCGGGAGCTGCGACGCCGCCTCGATGCCCTGCAGCCGCACCAGCGCCTGGCTCGCATCGGCATACAGCGCGTGCGCGCTGCGATCGTCGAGTTGCGACAGGTAGGTCTGGTCGCCCAGGTCGGACAGCAGCATGAAGCCGTCCTCGGCATGCCAGTCGAGCACCTCGGGCGCGTTCAGGCCGGCGGCGCGCAGCAGCGCGGCGACCTTCACGAACGGCCGGCAGTCCTCTTTCTCGGGCGGCGCGTCCATCACGATGCGCGTGCCGGCCTCGGTGTCGACCCGCAGGTAGCGGCGGAAGCTGGCGTCGTTGCTGGCCGGCCGCGCCCCGCTCGCGTGGATGCCCCGGCCCGCCAATTGCCGCAGCCAGCTTTCGAAGGCGACGCGGCGCTTGTCGTCGGGCCAGGCCAGCGGGGGCAGGGTCGACTCGGAGGTCGTCGGATCAGGGGTCAGGGGCATGTGGGGATACTGCTCGTGGATAATCGATTCTACAAATCGCCCTGGGCGCGCCGCCTGTCGTCGTGCCGGTGCCGCGGCGCCGAGCCGTCCCTCCGCCCCTGATGTCCTCGCTCCCTTGCTGCCGCCGTTCCCACTCCGACTCTGCGTCTGCGCGATCCGCCTGAGCCTCGCGGCCTCGGCCGTCGGCTGGGCGTCGGCCGGGTGGGCGCAGGCGGTCGTGCCGCCGGCGGCTGCGGCATCGGCGCCAGCAGCGGCTGCATCGGCGGCTGCCTCCGCGGCTTCGGCAGCCGCACCGGCCTCCGCCGCCTCCGCACCCGACAACTCGATGGTGCTCGAGGCCGACGAGGTC
>NZ_JBFUGN010000229.1:0-7511 GCF_056402895.1 Rhizobacter sp. P3_B12
GCCCTTCTTCGTCACCACCACGCAACTGCGCGGCCACTTCGACGTGGTCGCGCGCGCCGTGGGCTGGAACATCAACGGCACGCCGATCACCGGCAGCACCGAAATCGTCCTGCCCGCGCTGCCGCCGGGGCTGCGTGCCGGGCTGGCCGTCATCGCCGCCAACCCGACACGTGCGCTGCGCACCGTGATCGACGAAGTGAAGGTGGCGTCCACCAGCATCGTGCTGCGCGACGCGCTGCCGCGTGCCAGCACGGCAGGCAATCTGCGGGTGTACGGCAACGTGGTGCTGGCGGGTCACGGCGCTGCCCGACCGATGCGGGTGCTGGGCAGCGGCGACGCGACGCGCAGTCGTCAGCGTTTCCTGTTCGACGCGAGCGACACCAGCTTCGTCGCCGACGCGCGCATGCCGGCCGGCGTGCGTGCCGACGTGCAGGTGCAGGTCGGCGACGAGTTCTGGACCCAGGTCGGCAATCTCAACGACTCCGGCCCGGCCGACGCGCACTACCAGACCCGTTTGAACGAAGACGGCCGCCTGTGGGTCGAGTTCGGCGACGGCACGCACGGCCGGCGCCTGCCCACCGGCGCCAACAACCTGCGCATCTTCTGGCGCCAGGGCGTGGGCACGACCGGCAACCTGCCGGCACACGGGCTGTCCGGCCTGGTGAAGCCGCACGCCTTGCTGGCCGGCTTCGCCCAGCCTCTCGCTGCCGCGGGTGGTGCGGCGCGTGAAGGGGTCGAGGCCATCCGCGAGAACGCCGCGTCGTCGCTGCTGGCGCTCGAACGTGCGGTCTCGCTGGAAGACCACGCGAGATTGATGCGTTCGCATGCCGCGGTCGTGCAGGCACGTGCCTTCGCGCCGGCCACCGGACTGGCGCGGCGCGACCGGGTCGAGGTCCACGTCGTGCCCGCGGGCGCTGCCACGCTGACGGCCGAGCTGAAGGCGGAACTGACCGAGTTCGCCACCGCGCACTCGGCTCCCGGCGTCGATGTGTCGGTGCATGCGTACACGCCCTTGCTGATCGGTTTCAGCGTGGTGATCCGCGTGCGCCGCGAATCCTTCGACGCCGACCTCGTCGCCGCACAAGTGCGCAACGCCTTGCAGGCGGCGTTCGGAATCGACCGGCGGGCGCTCGGCCAGGTGCTCTACCGCGGCGAGGTCTTCGCCGTGGTCGAACAGGTGACGGGTGTGGAGAACAGCGACTGCCGCATCGTCATCGATGCGGCCACCACCGCGCTGGCGCGGCGCGTGGCCATTGCCGCGCCCGACGTCGTGCTCGCCGTCGTGCCCCAGCCCACGCAGTGCGTGCACGTGCCGCACACCACGCCCGGCCAGCCGATGCCGCACATCGACGTTCGTGTGGAGGCCTTCGCGCCATGAAGACCATTGCCTTCGCCGCGTTGCAGTACCGGCACCTGCCCGAGGTCTGGCGCGATCGCGACAACACGCGCACCGACGGCAGCGGCGCCTTCGTGCCCGGCGACCTGCACCAGCTGGTCTCCGTCTACGGCGAACTGCTCGACGCCTTCTATCGCACGCTGCGCCAGCGCTACTACGACAGCTTCCCCGGCTTCGACGACGGCGTGCCCGACGACGAAGGCCGCCTGCGCGGCTGCCAGCCCTGGGTGCTGCCCTACATCGCGCAGCTGCTCGACGTCGCGCCGCTGTCGCCGCTGGAGAGCGGCCGCCGCGCCGAAGTCGACGAGGCGATCGGCTGGCGCCAGCGCAAGGGCACGCTCGACGTGGCCGAACGCATCGCCGAGAAGGTTGCCGACTTCGAAGCCGAGATCCACGAAGGCTGGCGCCGCGTCGCCGTCGCCGCGCGGCCGGGCCTGGCGCTGCTGCCGGCCGCCAGCTTCGGCGAAGCCGAGCTGCAGGTGACCGGCAGTGCGGCCGCGAGTGCCTGGCTGGCGCCGGCACGTGCACGCCACCCGGGCCTGCCCAACGGCACGGTCGACCTGCGCCGGCATTCGCGCGCCGTGCGCAGCGACGGCACCGACCCCACCGTGCAGCTGACGCGCTATCCGCACATCGAGTTGTCCGGCCTGTCGCCGAGTGCCGCGGCGGCCGAGCGCGAACGCGTGCGAGAGAAAGGCCTGCTGTGGCGCCAGGTCCATCGTCACGGCGTGCCGTGTTTCCCCGGCAGCTACCAGGACGTCAGCGCGCGCACGGTCGACCTGCGCACACCCGACTGGCGGCGCGGCCATGCGCATCCGAAGCGGGTGGTGCTGCACCTGCCGCCTTTCGAGGGCCTGTTCCCGGGCAACGCGGTCGGCAAGGCCTGGTCGGTCATCGCCGCGGTGGTCGATGCCTCGCTGCCGCTGCCTGCGGCGCTGCCGCTGCAACTCGAATCCGCCGACGGCACGGTGACCCTGCGTGCCGCGCAGGCCACGCACCGTGTGTGGGTGCGCGGCCCGGTGGTGCTGGCCGGAACCGGCCGCTGGCGTTTCGTCGACCTCGACTTCGACACCGCGCCGCTGGCCCCGGCCGGCCACGTCGAGCTGCAGAACTGCCAGGTGCAGGACATCGACGGCTTCGCCTTCCAGGGCAGCGCCACGCAGGCGAGCTGGGCCCTCGACCTGGCCACGCCGGTGCAGGCGCTCGCCGCCCTGCCGACGGGGCACCCGGTGGCCCTGCAGCTGGAGGCCGACGCCATCACTGTGCGCCGCCGCGAGGCGAGGACGCCGGTGCGGGTGACCGGCACCGTGAACCTCACCCTGGTGCGCCGCTGGCGCTTCGAGGACCTGTGGCTGGACGGCGAACTGAAGATCTCCAGCGGCCGCGTTTCACTGGAACGCTGCGCGTTGCGGCGCGTGCATTCGCACATCATCGATGCCTTGCAGCCGGTGCTCGTCGCCCGCTCGTGCCTGTTCAACGAGTTGCTGGCACCGCGCGGAAGCGTCGAACTCGAATACTGCAGCGTGCTCGACCGCTGTGTGRCCGAGGCCTTGTGGGCGAGCGACTGCATCTTCATGCAGTTCCCGCGCAAGGACCTGCCTGCGGCCGACACCGACGTGCCGAAGGCCGGCTGCCTGAGGTATGCCCGCCTTCCCGAACCGTCCGACCTGCCGCTGTGGATGGCCGGCATGGTCTCGCACCTGCGCGTCGCGCTCGGCACCTGCACCTCGGCCACGCCGGTGTTCGTCTCCGACACCTTCGGCGAAACCGGCTGCGGCGTGCTGCATCCGGCCAGCGCCACGGCGCTGCGTCACGGCGCCGAGGACGGCGGCGAACTCGGCGCGCACCACGAGCAGAAATACACGCTGCGCGAACAGGCCGTGATCGACAAGCTGGCCGACTACCTGCCCCTGGGCATCACGCCCGTGCTCGTACCCGACGACACCTTGCTGTGCGCGCCGCCGGCTGCCGCCTGAGCCGGTTTCTTCCGAAGCATCACCTGAACCCACGAGGCCCTTCATGAAGACCCAGATCTCCAGAGACAGCTTCCGCCCCGCGGCCGGCTTCTCCGGCGTGTACCTGCAACAGGGACGCATGATCGTCGACGCGGACTGGAACGAAGCCACCGACATCGGCAAGACACGCCTCGAAGCCGCCTTGCGTGATGCGATCGCCTCGGGGTCGCCGCGCACCGGCGGTCTTGCCATCGTCAAGCCGGCCGCCACGGTGCTGATCCGCCCCGGCGCCTTGTACGTCGAAGGCGTGCCCGCGCGGCTGGACGGCCCGGCCGCCGGCCTCGCGCTGACCGCCCAGCCCGACTACCGCAACCCGCCCGTGCTGCCGGCCAACGACTACCGCCTGTATGCCGATGTGTGGGAGCGCCCGGTCAGCGGGCTCGAGGACGATTCGCAACTCGACGCCGGCCTGCACGGCGCCGACACCGCCACGCGTACGCGCACCATGCTGCAGGTCAAGTGGTGCGCGGCCGGCATCGATCCCGCCAACGCGAGCGTCAACCCGCCGATCGGCACCGCGCCACTCGCGCTGCGGCTGCGCCAGGTGGTCAATGCGCTGGACAGCTGCGACCCCTGCGCCGCCGAGGTCGAGGTCGACGAGCGCATCGGCAACTACCTGTTCCGCGTCGAAGTGCACGATGTGTTCGACGATGCCGGCAGCCGCATGCTGGTGCTCAAGTGGTCGCGCGACAACGGCGCCGAAGCCTATGCGCCGACGAGTTTCCCGGCCGGCTTCGACCAGGGCGGCTGGGTGTGGGAGTTCTTCGACGTCGACAGCGAGAACCTGCTGGGTCACCACTTCCCGGTCGGGCAGGCGCGGCGCCGCGGCGTTCTCTCCAACAGCTTCACGGTACCGGGCGGCTCCGCACCCAGTGCCTTCGTGCGCCAGTGGGACGGCTTCGCGAAGTTCAACCTGACGACGCGCACGCTGGTCGAAGGCCGCGATCGCGGCGTCGTGCTGTCGGGCGCGCTGGCCGGCGATGCCCACGGCCATGTGTCCGTGTCGGCGACCGCGCTGTCGGTCAATCTCGAACTGATGGAGCTGCACCTGGTCTTTGCCGGCGCATTGTCCCTGGCCGGCGACTACTGGCAGGCCCCGGTGCGCGAAGCCGTCGACACCAGCGGCGACTGGGTGCTGGGCGCCAGCGCCGTCGCAGGCGAAGCACCCCGCGGCATCCGCCACCACTACTTGCCGCTGGCGGTGGTGGATGCGGCCGGCAACCTGGTCGTGCAGACCGACCCCGAGCGGCGGCGCATGAACTTCCCGCCACTGAGCGACATCCGTGCCATCGACGTCGGCTTCACGCCCACCTGCGCCGGCCTGTACGGCACGGCGCCCAACGTGCAGGCGGCGCTCGATGCGCTGTGCGGCATCGGCGCCGAGGACATCGGCTACACCCTGCCCGGCTGCGGCACGGCGCCGGGCGCCGCACCCACCGTGCGCACCCTGATGGCTTCGGTGCCGAACTTCCCGAACCTCGACCTGGTGGAGAAGAACCCCTCGGTCAAGGACATGATCGACGCCTTGATGTGCCACCTGAATGCGGCACGCCTGCCCTACGACGGCACGGCGGCGGCGGTGCTGGCGCGCTGGCGCGACCTGCTGGAGAACCCTGCAGCGACCGCACCCACGACGGCGCAGCAGGCCATCGACACCCTGCTGCTGCAACTCGACAGCACCGACATCCCGCACGACCTGGTGGCCTGCACCGGCACGGCCGGCATGGTGCGCACGGTGCGCGAGCTGATGGGGGCACCTGCCGGCATCCAGCCGGTGGCCCAGCTGCTCGAAGCCTTGTACTGCCACTTCAACGCGACCCACCTGCCACTGAAGAAGGACACGCTGGCCTGCCCCGACCTGCGCACCGATGCCAATGTCGTCACCGTGCAGGACGCCATCGACAAGCTGTGTGAACAGGCCGGCGACTGCTGCACGGTCACCGTGGCGGCGGGGCAGCTCGAGAGCCGCCTGACCGAGTTCGCCGCCAGCAGCCTGCAGGACCTGTCCTTGTGCCTGCTGCCGGGCACCCACACGCTGGCCGCGAACGTGACGATCAGCGGCAAGCGCAGCCTGCGCATCGGCGCCTCCGCGCCGTCGGCCAGCACCTTGTCGCTGGGCGGGACCACCTTCACGTTCACGGGCACGGAGTTCGTGCTCGACAGCTTGCAGGTGCAGGCCAGCGGCCTCGGACACATGCAGCTCAACGCGTCGCGCGTGACGGCCACGCGTTGTTCCTTCTCGCGTTCCAGCGCCATCGAGGGCGCGCTGCCGATGGTGCGCGTCGGCACGCGCACGCAGCCGGTGCAGCTGACCTGGCGCGACAACATCATGAACGACGTCTGGGTGCGGCAGGAGCGCGGTTTCTCGGTGCTGGTCAACGTCAACGCGATGGGCAACGAGGCCGTCGTGAAAGCCTTCCAGGGGCTTTTCGCCGACGAGACGGTGTACACCGACGCCCCCCGTTTCGAGGCCGGGCTGGACAAGGTGCTCGACGTCTTCGTCGAACTGCCGCGCGACGAGCGCATGCGCATTGCCGACGTGATCGGCCGCAACATCGTGCGCGGCAGCACCCCGGTGCCGGTCAAGCGGGCCGTGAAGACCGCGGCGAAAAAGACAGTCGCGGCGGCCAGGGGCACGGCCGGCAAGGCCGCCGCCAAGGCTCCGGACGGCCTGGTGGCGTCGAGCGCGAAGGTCAGCACCACCCTGAGCCGGCTGAGCGGCATCAAGCTGATCGAGGCGCAGAGCGACGCGGTGCTGCGCAACGAACTGACCCGCGGCACGGTGTCGCGCGCCGCGCTGCGCGACGGATTCCTCAACGACGTCTTCGACCTCGTGCTCGAAAGCGGCTTCAACATCGCGCTGGGCATCAGTTCGCACCGCGGCGACGCGACGCTCGCCGACAACCGGATCGCCGGTGAAGTCGTGCTGATGAACGAACTCGAGCGTGCAGGCACCGGCGCGCCGGCAAGCCAGGTCGGCGCCGACCCCGAACTGGCCGTGCGCCTGGTCGACGGCGACATGTGGGTCGCAACCGGCGGCGGGCGGCTGCATTGCAGCGGCAACCAGATCCAGCGGCTGTGGGCGCTGTTGCCCAGCGCGGCCATCCAGGATGGCCGGGTGCTCGGCGTGCAGATTCCCGGCTGGAACACGGCCACCCTGACCGGCAACCAGCTCGGTGACTTCGGACAGTCGGTGGTGGCGCGCATGCTGAACCTGTCCGGCAACCACATCGCCAACGGCAATCCTTCCGGAGTGACGCTGATTGCCCGCCTGTTCTCGGTGAAGCTCGCCATCACCGGCACCACGGCGCAGTTCGCCGATGAATTCACGCCCGTCTTCGTGACGGTCAACGTGTCCGCAGGCAGCGAGACGGGGGCCGCGGTCGGCAACCTGGTTCTGGTTCGCAGGTTCCCAGGCGTATGAAGACCCTTCACCAACGCCGAATCGCAGCCCGGGCAGCACGCTCCGGGCGCGGGCCCGCCACCCCCGGACGCAGCGCCGAGGTCGCCGAACGCAACCGCGCGGCCGTCGCGAAAGCCCTCGCCGCACCGGTGCAAGCCAAGCTGCAACTCGGTTCGTCCAACGATGCACAGGAACACGAGGCCGACCGCTTCGCCGCGCAGGTGATGAGCCCGGTCGCGGGTGGCGGACAGCAGCTCGTGCAACGCCAGTGCAGCTCCTGCGCACAGGAGGACGAAGTCCAGCGCAAGCCGGCCGATGGGCCGGTGCCCGAAGAGGAAGAGAAGGACGATGAAGTGCAACGCAAGGCCCATGCAGAGGGCGCCGGCGGCGGCACGGTGGCCGATGCCACGGCCTCGGCCATCAACAGCCAGCGCGGCGGCGGCGCGCCGCTGCCGAGCGGCGAGCGCAGCTTCTTCGAGAGCCGCGTCGGTGCGCCGCTGGATCACGTGCGCGTGCATGCCGATGCGCCGGCCGCGCAGCTGGCCGGCGACCTCGGCGCGCGCGCCTTCACCGTCGGCCGCGACGTGTTCTTCGGTGCCGGCCAATACCAGCCCGGCGGTTTCTCCAGCCGCTGGCTGATGGCGCACGAACTCGCCCACGTGGGCCAACAGGGCCAGGGGGTCGTGCGGCGCTGGAC
>NZ_JBFUGN010000230.1:0-7496 GCF_056402895.1 Rhizobacter sp. P3_B12
TGCGGCCCGACGGGTAGGTGATGCTGGTCAGGCGGCCGAGCGTGTAGCCGTAGCGGGTGGTGCTGACGATGGTCGCGCTGTTCGCCCCGGTGGCTGGACTCACCGACTGCACCGCCTCGGTGACCCGCCCCCGCGGGTCGTACTTGAAGCGCGACCAGCCGTTCGGGTGATCGCTGCGGCTGAGTCGGCCGACGCTGTACGCGTAGTCCGGCCCCTTCAGGCTGTAGGTCCAGCTGACCGCTAAGCTGGGCTGGCCGCTCTGGCTGTAGACCAGTTGCGTCAACCGATCGGCTCCGTCATAGGAGTACGTTTCCAGCACGCCGCGGCTATCGGTACGCGTCGTCAGGTTGCCAATCTCGTTGTAGGTCTGGCTGGCCGTGCCGGTGTCCGGGCTGATCAGCTGGATCGCGTTGCCGAAGCCGTCGCGCGGGTACTGCGTGACGAGGTTCCTCGGGTCGGTGACCTTGGTGGTTCGATCTCCGCCGTCGTACTCGAAGCTCGTCTTGCCGCTCTTCGGATCGGTGTGGTCCTTCACCCGGTACAGCGGGTCGTAGCTGAGCTTGGTCTCCAGGTTCAGGCCTCCTGGATCTCGGATGATCTTGGTGCGGTTGCCCTGAGCGTCGTATTCGTACGCCGTCACCGGGGCCGGCGAGACCGGCGGCGGTGGCAGCCCTTGCGCTCGCACGATGGCCGCGACGAACAGGACGGTGGCGCCGATCAACGGCTTCATCGTGGTTCTCATGCTCACTCCCCCCGCCCCGTGTTGCGCTGCGCGCGGCCCAGCGCGTCCATCACACGCGCCACGTTCCGCTTCAAGCTGCCGGTCGGGTCCTTGACCGTCAGGTCGGTCGAGTTGCCGGCGGTGTCGAGCGCGTACTCGATGCGGTTGCCGCTGTCGTCCGCCACCGCCTTCTGCCGGTGGGCGTCGTCGTACTCGTAGGCGATCCAGCTGCCGTCGTGCTGGGTCACCCGGGTGAGCTGGCCGACCGGGTCGTAGGTGTACGTGGTCGTCTCACCGCCCGTCGTCGTGGTCAGCAAGTGCTGACGCAGGTCGTAGGTGTTCACGGTGACCACGCCATCGGAGTCGGTGCTCTGCAGCACCTGGCCGGCCTTGTTGTAGCGCTCATAGGTGATCGTTTCGCTGGCACCATTGGTGGTCGACTGCAGGTCGCCCTTCGTGTGATCAGCGTTCGTGTCGGCAAAGTAGGTGGAGCTCGTCGTCACCGTGACGCTGCCTCGTGTACTCCTGGTCGTCAGCACCTGCCCGGACTCGTTGTAGGTCCAGGTGGACAAGCGCGTGATGGCACCGGCCTGCAGCGTGGCCCCGAACCCGAGGTGGCCATCCGCATCGGGCGTCGCCTGCACCGCCTGCTTGCACAGCACCGCGATCGGCTTGCCGTCCGGCAACAGCGCCGTCCCCGGCTCGCAGCTCGCGAGGGCATTGCCGTTGAACGGATCGGGCTGGCCGTTGTAGACGTTGGTCGTGATCTGCCCCGGCTCGGCCAGCCTCGTCTGCAGCGGCCAATCCGGGTGCCATTCGGTGCTCGTCTTGCGGCTCAGCGCGGGCAGGCTCGCGCTGGCTTGCACCACCGCCTCGCAGCTCTGCGCCTGCGCCAAGCCTTCCACCGCCGTCAGCACCAACCCACGCTGCAGGTCGTTCGAGAAGCAGCTCCTGGTGCCGTTGAAATCGTCGCGCCGGCTCAGGTTGCCGCTTGCATCGAACGCCTGGCTGCTTGTGCTCGCCGAGCACCCCGCGCCGGCCGGCTGGCTGCGCCCGGTGAGATACGGCTTGCCGTTGATCTCGGTGGTGCTGATCTCGCTCACGGCCCCCTCGGGCCCGGTCACGCTCAGGCCTGTGGGAGCCACCCAGTTGTGATCGCGCCAGATCACGTTGAGCGAGGCATCGTAGGTCTGGGTGATGCGCCAGCTTGGCGCCGTCACGTAGCTGGCGCTGTGGCGGTACGCACCGCCGGCCCATTGCGTGTCGATCGCGCGTCCCTCGGCGTCGTAGCCGTAGGTGGCCAGGCGAGCTGCGCCCTCATCGACGATGCCGGTCACCGCCCACGGCAGGTCGCCGCGCTCGTACAGGTACTGCCGGGTCTTGCCGTCCGGCGTGGTGATGCCGCTCAGGTTGCCCGCGGCATCGAACGCGATGAGGGTGGTGCCGGCATCGCTCGTGATCTGGCGGATGCGCGGCACGCCCGCGCCCGCGGGCTGCTCGTACTGGAACTGCACGCCGCGCCCGTTGTGGTCCGTCACCGTGAGCAGCAGGTCCGCCTGCGGCGCGATGCTCGCCGGCGTGCTCGCGTCGCTATAGGTGTAGGTCAGGCGATTGCCATCGATGGCGGCCACGCTCAGTAAGCGGCCGGCGCTGTCGTAGGTCTCTTCGGTGCGGGCGGCCATGTCGAGGTAGCGCCAGCCGTCCGCGATCGGCAGCAGCCGGTCGGTGATGTCGGCATCGGGCGTGTAGTTGCCCGCGGCATCGCGCCGGAAGCTGATCCAGCTGCCGTCCCCGCGCGAGACCTGCAGGCCGCGCACCACGTTGCCGGAGTCGAGCTGCAGGGCAGCGCGCTTGTGCAGGTTGGTGGACCACAGCCGGCCGAACGAGGGCGAGGCGAGCGCCGAGAAAAGCAGCCGGCCATCGTTGCTTGGCTGGTTCGCGCGGGTGTCGTACACGGCCATCAGTCGCCGGCCGCCGATCGGGGCCATGCCCAGGTCTTCCGTCAGGCCCTTGGCACCGGTGATCGGGTAGATCGGCTTGCCTTGCCTCAGCACAGGCGCGCAGCTGCGCGGGGTGCCGTGGTAGCGGTCGATCAACGCGGCACTGTCGGTCTCGAAGGTGCCGCCCAGGATGTTCTCCTCGCGGTACACGCCGCTGGGCGGCCAGTGCGACTCCACGACCTGCTTCATTCGAAACGTCCTGGCGATCGGGTCATCGTCCAGATACGTGCAGGTGCGCATCGTGTACTGGTCGGGCGACGAGATAGCGTTTGAACAGACGGTTCCGTTCCACTGCGACAGCCGCTGGACCAGGTCGGCCACGGCCGCGGGAACCGATGCGAACCAGGGCTCGAAGGCGGTGGTGTAGTGCGCCCGATACCGCGGGACGCTCTGTGGCGGTGCCGCGAGGCTCTGGCCGGCTGCCTGCGCGAGCAGCAGCGTCAGTACCGTGCAGCGCGCATGGCGCGACGCAACTCCGCAGCGCACTGCGGCTCTCTTGCTCTTCACAGGCAACTCCTCCTCGGTCGACGGGTACGTGCCGCGTCGCTTGTTCTCTTGAGGAACTGCTTCTTGAGTGACTGCTCAAGCGCGCGGCCGGCGGATTACACGCGAAAGCCGGGGAGGCAACAAGACGTGTCCGGCATCGAAGGCAGCACCGGGGCGCGCAGTTGACAGTTGTTTGCCTTTGCGTGCTTACAGYCAGCCGCCGAAAATCGTGACTTCTTGCCGTCGAATTTTCAGACGCCTCAACCGGGACCGTGACATCGATCACTAGACTTGTACGACAAGTGGACGCCATTCCACACCAACAAGGGAATTCGAATGCACGCATGGAAGAGTCTGCTGGCGATCGTCGCCAGCCTGGTGGCGCTTGCGCCGGCACAAGGCCAGATCCGCATCGGCCAGACCGCCGGCTTCACCGGCCCGGTCGCAGYCGGGGTGCGCGACATGACGGCCGGCGCCGCCCTCTACTTCGACACGATCAATGCCCGCGGCGGCATCGACGGCCAGCGCCTCGAGCTGGTGTCGCTCGACGACCAGTTCCAGCCGCCGCTCGCCGCGAAGAACGCGAAGACGCTGGCGGCCGATCCGAAGGTGGTCGCGCTGTTCCTCAGCCGTGGCACGCCGCAGACGCAGGCGATGCTGCCGGTGCTGGAGCAGTCGAAGATCGCGCTGGTCGCGCCGCTCACCGGCGCCGCCGTGCTGCGCAAGCCTGTGCAGCCCTATGTGTTCAACGTGCGCGCCTCGTCGTCGCGCGAAGCCCAGCGCGCGATCGAGCACCTGATGAGCGTCGGCGTGAGCCGCATCGCCGTCGTGTACCCGGAGGATTCGTCGGGGCTCGATGCGATGGCCGGTGCGCGCGCCGGCTTCGAGGCCGGCCACATCACGCCGGTGTTCGCCGGCCAGTTCAACCAGCAGAAGCCCGAGTTCGGGCCGACGGTCGATGCGCTGAAGAAGGTCGAGCCGCAGGCGATCCTGTTCGTCGGCTCGGCGCAGGCCGTGGCCGGCGGCACCGCGCTGATCCGCGCGGCAGGGCTGCAGTCGCAGATCGTCACGCTGTCGAACAACGCCTCGAAGGGCTTCATCGACCTGATGGCGTCCAACGCGCACGGCACGATCATCGCGCAGGTGTTCCCGAACGAGCGGGCCATTGCGTCGCCGCTGATCAAGGAGGTGCTCGAGTTCGCGAAGGCAGCGCACGTGGAGAACATCACACCAGCGCTCGTCGAGGGTTTTGCCGACGCGAAGGTGCTGGTCGAGGCGATCCGCCGCGCCGGCCGTGCGCCGAACCGCACGTCGGTGCTGACGGCGCTGAATGGCATGTCGGCCTACGACCTCGGCGGCATGCGCATCAACTACAGCCCGGCCGACCACACCGGGCTCGATTTCGTCGACCTGTCGATCGTCGACGCGAGCGGGYGGCTGCGCCGCTGACGCGGTCTGCT
The DNA here is from genome assembly GCF_056402895.1 of Rhizobacter sp. P3_B12. Classification (NCBI taxonomy): domain Bacteria; kingdom Pseudomonadati; phylum Pseudomonadota; class Betaproteobacteria; order Burkholderiales; family Sphaerotilaceae; genus Rhizobacter; species Rhizobacter sp. P3_B12. The sequence continues at coordinate 4,668 of NZ_JBFUGN010000230.1, forward strand.
CAGCGCCGCAGGATCATCTCGCCTTCATACGGCACGAAGCCGAGCGCGCGGTACAGCGGCGCGCCGTCACTCGACGCCGCCAGGTTGAACACGCGGATGCCTCGCGCATCGCACGAGGCCATCACCCGCTCGAGCAAGGTGCGGGCAAGGCCCTGGCGGCGGTGCGCCGTCTCGGTGAACACGTTGACGAGGCGCGCCCGGGTGCCACTGGGCTCGCCGCGTATCGGCCCCCAGTCGAGCAGCACGGCGCCGGCCCCGGCGATCGGCTGGCCGGCCAGCTCGGCGACGAAGCCGACATAGGTGCCACGCTCGATGCGCGGCGCAAGCCAATGGACATAGGCATCGATGTCGGATTGCGGCTCGCCGCGGTGGTAGCGGTGCGCTGCGATCCGGGCTGCATCGCCAGGACGGGTCTCCCGGATCGTCCAGCTTCGTTCAGGGGCGGTCATGCAGTGGCCTTCTTCGTGGCAGGCTTCGGGCGGCACACACGCGCCGCGATCTTCAGGAACTCCCGGGCGGCCGGTGAGGCCTGCCGCAAGCTGCGCACCGCCAGGCCGATCTGCCGGCGGGCGACCGGCCGCAGCGGTCGCGCCACGATGCCCGGGTAGTGCGTCTCGAGCCGCTCGGGCAGGGCGTGCTCGGCGACGATGGAAACGCCTTCGCCGCGGTCGACCATCGACAGGATCGTGATCATCTGCGAGACGCGGTAGCGGATGTCGGGGTGCAGGCCCAGCGCGCTGAATCGGCTCTCGACCAGCGAGGAGCTGCCTGCCTGCGTCAGGATGAAGGGCAGGCCGATCAGATCGGCCGGCGCGATGCTGCGCGCCTTCGACAGCGGATGGGCCGCGGGCACCAGCGCCATCAGCTCGTCGACCAGCAGCGGCGTGGTATCGAAGCGCTCGTCGGGCAGCACCACGAAGCCGACGTCGACGCGGCCTTCGAGGATCCAGCGCGCCACCGCGCTGTCTTCGCCTTCGTCGACGTAGACCTCGATGCCCGGAAAGCCGCTGCGGAACGCGGCCAGGATGCCGGGCAGCAGCCGCACCGACGAGGTCGGCCCGAACGAGCCGATGCGCAGCACGCCCTGGCTCAGCCCGCCCACCGCGGCGGCTTCCTGCTTCAGGGCCTCGGCCAGGTTCAGGATTTCGCGGGCGCGCAGCAGCACCTGCTGGCCGATCTCGGTCGGCTTCAGCGCCGTCGGATGCCGCGAGATCAGCGAGACGCGCAGTTCGTTCTCGAGCGCCTTCAGCGCATGCGAGGCGGCCGACTGGCCGATCCCGAGGCGCGAGGCCGCGGCGGTGAAGCCGCCGAGCTCGGCGACGAGCGCGAAGATTTCCAGTTGGGTGAACGTCATGGGAGCGTCATGAGAGGGTCGTGGTCGGCCGTGCGCAAGGTATGAGCGTTCGCTCATTTGACCATGACATCCCATGAAACCTAGCATTCGGCGCCGAACCACGATCCACCGCCTCCATGACCGCCACCATCGCCGCTTCGCCCCCGTGGGGCCAACCGAACCTCGGCATCGTCTACGCCAAGCTCGTGATGGTTGCGCTGTTCTGGGGCGGCACCTTCATCGCCGGCAAGGAACTCGCGCAGGCGATGCCGCCGGCCGTGGCGGCCGTGTTGCGCTTCGGCGTCGCGGTGTTGCTGTTGCTGCCGCTGGCCTGGCGTTCGGCCGGGGGCCTGACGCGGCTGAGCTGGCGCCAATGCGTGGCCACCGCGGGCCTCGGGCTCACCGGCATCTTTCTCTACAGCCTGTGCTTCTTCTCGGCGCTGGCGCGCATGCCGGCCGGCCGCACCGCGCTGTTCGTCGCGCTGAACCCGGTCGTGACGGCGGTGGCTGCCAGCCTCGTGTTCCGCGAGCGCCTGCGGCCGCTGCAGTGGTGGGGCATCGCGTTGGCGCTGACCGGCGCCGTCGTCGTGATCACGCGCGGCAGCCCGTTGGCGGCGTTGCACGACATCAGCCGATCGATCGGCAACGGCGAGCTGCTGATGTTCGGCGCGGTGCTGAGCTGGGCCGCCTACACGGTGATCGGCCGCATCGCGTTCGCCGGGCTGAGCCCGCTGGTCGCGACGACCTGGGCCGCGCTGTGGGGCCTGTCGTTCCTGCTGCTCGGATCGGCCGGTGAACTGGCCGATGTCGCATGGCGGCAGGTGGCGTGGCCCGTCTGGGCGGCCGTCGTCTACCTCGGCGCATTCGGCACGGTGCTCGGCTTCGTCTGGTATGGCGAAGGCGTGAAGGCCATCGGCCCGTCGCGCACGGTGGTGTTCAACAACCTGGTGCCGGTGTTCGGCGTCGCGCTCGCGGCGCTGCTGCTCGGCGAATCCATCACCGCGTCGATGGTGATCGGCGGTACGCTCAGCGTGCTCGGCGTGATGCTGACCAACCGCAGGCCGTGACGCGGCAGAGAAACAGGAGATCGAATCGTGCAGGAACTCATCGCCCTCGTGGGCATCGTCGCCGCGCTGTCCGTCGGCGTCGTCAGCCCGGGGCCCAGTTTCGTGATGGTGGCGCGCATGTCCGTCGCCGGCTCGCGCTCGCAGGGCGTCGCGGCGGCCCTCGGCATGGGCCTCGGCGGCATGGCGTTCGCCACGATGGCCTTGCTCGGGCTGCAGACCGTGCTGATGGCGGTGCCCACGCTGTATTTCGCGCTGAAGCTCGGCGGCGGGCTCTACCTCTGCTACCTCGGCTTCCTGATCTTCCGGGGCGCGCGCGAACCGCTGACGCTGCAGTCCGGCGGCGCGGACGAGCCCCGGCAGTTCGGGCGCTCGCTGTGGCGCGGGCTGGCCACCCAGCTCAGCAACCCGAAGACGGCGATCGTCTACGGC
>NZ_JBFUGN010000231.1:0-7476 GCF_056402895.1 Rhizobacter sp. P3_B12
TCGTCTCGCTGGGCGTTCGCGCCATCAACCGCTTCATCGAATGCCATGGCGCCCGCCAGGGGGCTGCCGTCGCGTTCTACGCGGCGTTCTCGATGGCGCCGCTGCTGGTCGTCGTCACGAGCCTGCTGGTGTGGCTGCTCGGCGACCAGAGCGCGAACGCGACGATGGTCGATGCGGTCGGCCGCCTGCTCGGCCCGAGCGAGGCCCGCACGCTCGCGGACCTGCTGGCCAGCGCGCCGCACACCGCGACGACGCTGCTGTCGCGCGAACGGGCCGGCGGGTTCGCGGTGGCGGCACCGGTGATCGCGGTGGTGACGATGCTGGTCGGCGCGGTCGGCGTGTTCGTCGAGTTGCGCGCCTCGCTGCAGGAGATGCTGGGCGCGCCGCCGGAGCGCGGCTCGCTGTGGCGGCTGGTGCAGGTGCGCCTGCTGTCGATGGGCGTGCTGCTCGGCTGCGGCTTCCTGCTGGCAGTCGCGATGGTGCTGCAGGCCGTCGCGCTGCTGGCGATCCGCTGGGTGGTCGACCAGACCGATGCGCTCGGTCCGGCGCTCGGGCCGCTGCTGCAGTCGGTGGAACTGCTGTGGTCGTGGCTCGTGATGACCACGCTGTTCTCGCTGCTGATGGTGTGGCTGCCCGATGCGCACCTGCGCGCGCGGCATGCGTTCATCGGCGCGGCGGTCGCGGCGGTGCTGTTCCTGGCCGGGCGCTACGGGATCAATGCGTACATTGCCGGCACGGCGCTGCGCTCGACGCTGGGCGCCGCCGGATCGTTCGCGGCACTGCTGGTGTGGATCTACTGGTCGTGCCAGATCTTCCTGCTGGGGGCGGCGCTGGCGGTGGAAATCGGGGCGCACGAGCGCGTGCCGCAGGCGCCGCCGCTGGCCGCGTGAGCAGAGTTCAGGCCGGACGGCCGGCGGCGATCCAGGCCTCGGTGGCGCCCATCGTCACGCGGTAGCGCGCGCAGTTGAAGGCTTCGAGCTTGCGCAGCTCGTCGCGCAACAGCGGCGCGAAACCCGGTGCCTTGTCATCGCCGAGTTGCAGCGAGTCGATCGCATCGGCCAGGGTCCTGCGATCGCGCACGACCAGGCCGATCGCCTCGTTGAGGGATTCGCGGTACCGCAAGCGAAGCGGATCCGGCGCGCTCATGGCTTCCAGCACCACCGCGTACTTCGCGCACGAGCGGCGATAGGTCCAGTCGAACAGATCAACGGCCAGCGACACGTCCTGGCGCTCATAGACGCCTACCATCGCTTCGGCATAGTGGCCACGGTCGACGTCGAGGAACGCCAGTGGCGCGCGGTTGTAGAGCATCAACGGAATGTTGGCTGCCAGGCGGCTGGTGCGCTTGTTGCCATCCTCGAAGGGTTGCAGGTAGGCGATGTTGACCCACAGGAAGAAGGCCGCTTCGATCGGGTTCTTGACGAGGCGCGCCGTGTCGAGAACACGCTCCAGCATCTCGGCCAGCAGCGACGGCACCTGCGCCGGGAAGTACACCGTGTCGCTGATGTTGACGACCTTGCGGCGGATCGCGCCGAGGCCGTCGGTGTCGACCAGCAGGTCGCGCATCAGCACCGCATGCAGGTTGCGCACGATGCCCATCGAGAGCCCCTGCTCCGGCACCGCGTCGACCATGAACTCGATGGCGTTCTTGTGGTTCAGCAGCATCACGGCGTCGTTGTCTTCGCCCGTCAATCCGCTCTTGAACAGTTCCTCGGTGTCGAGGCGCGAATAGCGATTGCCCTCGAGGCGCGACGACGACCACGAGAGGTCGATCAACAGTTGCTCGAGCACCTTGCGTGCATRGGTGCCGGCCGGCTGCTGGCCCTGCATGCGGCCGAGCTCGGCCAGCTCCTTCGCGAGGGCGGCCGGCAGCATCGCGCTGTCGTTGGGGCGGTAGTCCTCGACGAACCCGCGGCGGTAGGTGACCGGCGAGCGGGAGCCCAGTGGTTGCTGCAGTTCCTCGCGCAGCGCCAGTGCCGCGGCCGACCAACGAGGCTGCACCGGCGAGCGGTGGTATGGCGGTGGCGCGGGCGCACTCACCTTCAGAGGCCCGGGCAAGCGGTAGCGCGTGGCGCGGGCCTGGCCCTCCCTGACGAGTTCACCCGAGGACCACAGACGAGCCAGCAGGCGCTTGACGGTCATCGCGCCCGCACCGCTGCGCTCGATCAGCTGGGACGAGCTGACCTCGTCGAAGCCTTCATCGCGCAAGCGCGTGATCAGCTCCAGCAGGCGGCGGTGATCGATTCCAGTCATCGGGTCCGATTCGAACGATTCGGTCCGATTATCAATGAATCGGACCTATCAGACCAAAAAAAGGCCCGCAATGCGGGCCCTTCGTACGTCTGTCAGCCGGAATCAGCGGCTGAAACCACCCTGGCGCGGGCGCTGCGGCTTGCCGAAGCTGCCCTTGTTGCCGCCGGGGCCGCTTGGCTTGCGCGGCGCGAAGCCGGCGCTGTTGCCGCGGTCGGCCGGCGCGCGGTCGAACGCATGGCGCGGTGCGCCATCGTGCGGCGGACGGTTCGCGAACGGGTTGTCGCGGCGCTGCTCCGGGGCCGGGCGATCGAACGAACCGCGCGGCGCGAAGCCGTCCGGGCCGCGGGTCGCAAAGCCTTCATTGCGCGGCGCGAAGCCTTCGTTGCGCGGCGCAAAACCTTCGCCGCCACGCGGGGCCGGCCGGCCGAAGCTCTTGCCACCCTGGTGGCCGCCACGGCCCTGGCCGAACGGCTTGCCGCCGAACTTGCCTTCGGGGCGGGCAGCGAACATGCGCGGTTCCGGCGACTTCGGCTCCAGGCCGACGATCGTCGCGACCGGGATGTTCTGCGTCGTGAAGGCCTGGATGCGGCGGATCATGCCGGTGTCCATGCGCTCGGCCAGCGTCACCGCGAGGCCGTTGCGACCGGCGCGGCCGGTGCGGCCGATGCGGTGCACGTAGTCTTCGGCCTTCATCGGCAGGCCGTAGTTGATCACGTGGCTGATGGTCGGCACGTCGATGCCGCGCGCGGCGACGTCGGTGGCGACCAGCACGCGCAGCTGCTTGTTGCGCAGGCCCTGCAGCACGCGGGTGCGGCGGCCTTGCGGCATGCCGCCGTGCAGCGATGCGACCGCATGGCCCATGTCGGCCAGGCGATCGGCGAGCCAGTCGGCATCGCRCTGCGTGCTGGTGAACACCACCGCCTGCTCCATGTCGCGCTCGGTCAGGATGTGGTCCAGCAGCGCGTTCTTGTGCGCGCCGTTGTCGGCCCAGTGCAGGCGCTGCTCGATGTTCTCGTGCGTGTCGGTGTGCGAGGTGACCTCGATGCGCTGCGGATCGCGCAGCAGGTCCTGCGCGAGGCGGCCCACGTGGCCGGCGAAGGTCGCGCTGTACATCACCGTCTGGCGGTCTTGCGGCAGCTGGTCGGCGATGGTGCGGATGTCGTCGATGAAGCCCATGTCGAGCATGCGGTCGGCTTCGTCGAGCACCAGCATCTCGACGTTCTCGAGGATGGCCTTGCCGTTCTGCAGGTGGTCGAGCAGGCGGCCGGGGGTCGCGATCAGGATGTCGAGCGGGCCGCGCAGCGCCTTCAGCTGGCCGCCGTAGGGCACGCCGCCGACGACGGTGGTCACGCGCAGGCCCTGCACGTGCTTGCCGTAGGTCACGGCGGCCTTGTCGACCTGCATCGCGAGTTCACGGGTGGGTGCCAGCACGAGGATGCGCGGGCCGTAGACCATGCCCTTCTCGCGGCGCTTGGTGTTGTCGCCACGGGCGGCGAGGATGCGCTGCAGGCCGGGCAGCACGAACGAGGCGGTCTTGCCGCTGCCGGTGCTCGAGGCGACCATCAGGTCCTTGCCTTCGATGGCCGGCGGGATGGCGCGGGCCTGCACGTCGGTCGGCGTCTCGTAGCCGGAATCCTTCAGGGCTTGCAGCAGGGCCGGGTTCAGGCCAAGGGAATCGAAACTCATCGTCTTCTTTCTCAAACACGGTGCCGCCGGCCCGCAAAGGGCACGGCACGACACCAACGTGCATCAAGCGCACGCGGATCAGTCGCTGGGGAGAAGGTCCGAACCCAGATCGGCGAGAACGCTCGCGCCGGTGCCGGGGAACATGGGAACAGTCAAAGCGACGGCATCGCCGCCAACCATTCCCGCAGAGCCCTGGGAATCCCTGAAAGGGGTCCCGGAGTTCGCCGCGGAGTTCGAACAGGCCGCAAGGCCGTGTAAGCGGCCCTGGGAAGACTCGATGAGGTCAGAGGGGATGAACGAAACGCCCCGCATGTCCAGTGACAGTGCCGAGGCGAAGCGCGGAGTATAGGGCGCTGCGGGTTTTCCCGCAAGTCTCAATGCCCTTCGGATCCGTCGGGCTCCGCTTTGCGCCGGTCGCCATGCCGCGCCGGCTACGCGGCCTGACCGCTCTTGCCTGACCGCTCCTACTTCGCCAGCAGGTGCTCGCGGTAGTACGCGAGCTCGTCGATCGATTCGTGGATGTCGGCCAGCGCGGTGTGCGCCTGCGCCTTCCTGAAGCCGGCGAGGATCTCCGGCTTCCAGCGCTTGGCCAGCTCCTTCAGCGTGCTGACGTCGAGGTTGCGGTAGTGGAAGAAGGCTTCCAGCTTGGGCATCGTGCGCGCCAGGAAGCGGCGGTCCTGGCAGATGCTGTTGCCGCACATCGGCGAGGTGCTCTTGCCGACGTAGCGCTTCAGGAAATCGATCACCTGCGCCTCGGCCGAGGCCTCGTCGATGGTCGACGCCTTCACGCGGTCGATCAGGCCGCTGCGGCCGTGCGTGCCCTTGTTCCAGGCGTCCATCGCGTCGAGCGTCGCGTCGCTCTGGTGGATCGCGAACACCGGGCCCTCGACGCGCTGCGTCAGCTGGGCATCGGTGACGACGACCGCGATCTCGATGATGCGGTCGGTGTCCGGGTAGAGGCCGGTCATCTCGAGGTCGATCCAGATCAGGTTCTGGTCGCTCTGCTGCAGCGGGCTTGCGATGTCGCTCATGGTTTTCTCCTTGGGGGCATTCTCGCCGACCGCGCCCTACACTTGCAGCCCATGCAAGCCATTCACCTGACCCTGCTGTTCGCCGCCGCGCTGCTCGCCTCGCTCGGGCTGCGCCTGTGGCTCACGACGCGCCAGATGCGCCACGTCGCGGCCCACCRCAGCGCCGTGCCGGCCGCCTTCGTCGGCAAGGTGTCGCTCGAAGCGCACCAGAAAGCGGCCGACTACACGCTCGCGAAGGGCCGCTTCGGGCTGGTGACGATGGCCTTCGGCGCCGTCGTGCTGCTCGGCTGGACGCTGCTCGGCGGGCTCGACGCGCTGAATGCCGTGCTGCGCGATGCGGTGGCCCCGCGCTTCGGCGGCCTCGCCTACCAGCTGGCGCTGGTGTTCGCGTTCTCGGTGATCGGCGCCGTGCTCGAGCTGCCGTTCGAGCTGTACGCCACCTTCCGGCTCGAGGCACGCTTCGGCTTCAACCGCATGACCTGGCAGCTCTTCGTGCGCGACCTCGTCACCAACACGCTGGTCGGCATCGCGCTCGGCCTGCCGATCGTCGCGCTGATCCTGTGGCTGATGGGCGCGGCCGGCGCGTACTGGTGGTTCTGGGCCTGGCTCGCGTGGACGGCGTTCGGCCTGTTCGTGCAGGTGGTGTACCCGCTGGTCGTGATGCCGCTCTACAACAAGTTCGAGCCGCTGCCCGACGGCTCGCTGAAGGAGCAGGCGCTCGCGCTGATGGCGCGCTGCGGCTTCACCGCCCAGGGCTTCTACGTGATGGACGGCAGCAAGCGCTCGGCCCATGCGAACGCGATGTTCACCGGCCTCGGCAAATCGAAGCGCGTGATCTTCTACGACACGCTGATCAACAAGCTCAGCCCGCCCGAGATGGAAGCCGTGCTGGCGCACGAGCTCGGCCACTTCAAGCTGCGCCACCTGCTCAAGCGCAGCCTGACGATGACGGTGCTGAGCCTGCTGGCCTTCGGGCTGCTCGGCTGGCTGTCGAACCAGGCATGGTTCTACCTGGGCCTGGGCGTGCAGCCCTCGCTGGCGGCACCGAACGACGCGCTGGCGCTGATCCTGCTGATGCTCGCGATGCCGGTGTTCAGCGTGTTCGCCACGCCGCTGGCGGCGCGCGTGTCGCGCAAGCACGAGTTCGAGGCCGACGCCTACGCCTGCTCGCAGGCGGACGGCCAAGACCTTGCCGCGGCCCTGCTGAAGCTGCACGAAGACAATTCGACGACGCTGACGCCGGACCCGGTGTACGCGCGCTTCTACTATTCCCATCCGCCGGCCACCGAGCGCCTGGCGGCCCTTCAATCGCAGACGCGCCCCCAGGCGCATCCCCAACCGAGCTGAACCATGAGCAACCTGCTGCACCTGAAATGCAAGGCGCTGGAAGGCGCCGACGCGATGGGCCCGAACGAGGTCCGCAGCCACCTGGCGCAAGTCAGCGGCTGGCACCTCAATGAGGGCGCGATCGAGAAGACCTTCAGCTTCAAGAACTACCACGAGACGATCGCGTTCGTGAACGCGCTGGCCTGGATCGCCCACAGCGAAGACCACCATCCGGAACTGGCCGTCAGCTACGACCGCTGCGTCGCGCGCTTCAACACGCATTCGGTCGGCGGCATCTCGCTGAACGACTTCATCTGCGCGGCCAAGGCGGACGCGCTCGTCGCCTTCCTCGCTTGAGCCACGCGATCGCGCTGGACACCGGGCTGGTGGTCGCCGGCCACGGGCGCCACTACATCGTCGAGACGCCGGACGGCGAGCGCATCGTCTGCCACCCGCGCGGCAAGAAGAGCGACTGCGTGGTCGGCGACCGCGTGCGCTGGCAGGTCACCGGCGATGAAGGCGTGATCGAGCATGTGGACCCGCGGCGCAACCTGCTGTTCCGCCAGGACGAGTGGAAGACCAAGTCGTTCGCCGCCAACCTCGACCAGCTGCTGGTGCTGGTGGCGGCCGAGCCGGTGTTCAGCGAATCGCAGCTCGCGCGCGCGCTGATCGCGGCCGAGAGCGCCGGCATCCCGACCCGCATCATCCTGAACAAGTCCGACCTGCCGCAGATCGCTGCGGCCCGTGAGCGGCTGAAGCCGTACAGCGCGATGGGCGTCGACGTGATCGAGCTGGCGCTGAAGACCCGGCCGCAGGAGGCACGCGACCGCCTGGGCCCGCTGCTGGCCGGGCAGGCGACGCTGGTGCTGGGGCCGAGCGGCACCGGCAAGAGCACGCTGATCAACCTGCTGGCACCGGACGCGCGTGCGCAAGTGGGCGACATCTCGGTCGCGCTGAACTCCGGCCGCCACACGACGACCTCGACGCAGTGGTACTGGCTCGACGCCGAACGCACGACCGGGCTGATCGATTCGCCGGGCTTCCAGGAATTCGGGCTGCGGCAGATCGAGGCGCAGCAGCTCGCGATGCTGATGCCGGACATCCGCGCGGCCGCCACCGACTGCAAGTTCTACAACTGCACGCACCAGCACGAGCCCGGCTGCGGCGTGCTGGCGGCCTT
>NZ_JBFUGN010000232.1:0-7463 GCF_056402895.1 Rhizobacter sp. P3_B12
GACACGCGGGGCTCGGGCACCGGTGCGGCGGGCTGGGGGCGTTCGATGCGCGGGGCGGCCGGCACCGGCGCGGGCATCGTGCGCAGCTCGACCTTCGGTGCCGGAGGAGGCGCCGGCGGCGGCAGCGCGGGTGCCGGGGCTTGCGCGCGCGGGGGTGGTGGCGGTGAAGGTCGCGGAGGTGGCGGCGGGCTCACCACGGCCCGCGGCGCGGTCGGAGCACGTGGCGCCGGCGGCGGTGCCAGCGTGACCCGCAGCGGCCCCCACGCATCGGCCCGCGGCGCAGCGCCGCCGTCCGAGCGTCCCGTCTGCGTGCCGACCCACATCACCGCCAGCACGTGCAGCACGATCGACAGCGTCACGAACTGCGCGAGCGTCGCGCGCTCCTGGTCCGACACGCGCAAGCTGTCGGCCGGGTGCAGCGGGAGGACGGGCAAGGCACTCATCGCCCCCGAGCATGCCATCATCGTGCGGTGGAAGCCGTCCCCGCCCGATTCGAGCACGCCAGCGACCGAGCGCAGTTCAAGCAGCCCGCGCACCGCGGCGGCATCGAGCTGTACCGGGCGCACATCGTGCGCTACGCGTTCGAGCCGCACACGCACGAGGCCTACGGCTTCGGCGTGATCGATGCCGGCGTCGAGCGCTTCCGCTACCGCGGCAGCGAGCACCTGGCACCGCCGCAATCGCTGGTGCTGATGAACCCCGACGTGCTGCACACCGGCCGCGCCGAGACCGCGCACGGCTGGCGCTACCGCATGGCGTATGTCGATGCCGCGCTGCTGCGCGAGGTGGCCGGCGAGGCCGACTGGTCGTTCGCCGCGCCGGTGTTGCGGCATGAAGCAAGTGCGCAGCGCGCGAGCCTGGCCCTGCAGGCGCTGTGGGCGGCCGATGCACCGCTCGCCTTCGACGGCGCGCTGCTCGACCTGCTGCAGGCGGTGCAGCCGCATGCACGCCGCGGCCCGCCCGAGCGCGCAGGCGAGGGCCACGCGCCGCTGCAACGCGCGATCGAGCTGATGCACGACCGCCTGGCCGAGCCGCTGACGCTGGCCGACCTGGCGCAGGCCGCCGGGCTCAGCCCGTTCCATTTCCAGCGCTGCTTCAAGGCGCGGCACCATGCCACGCCGCACCAGATGCTGATGGCGCTGCGGCTGTTCCGCGCGAAGCGGCAACTGGCCGCCGGCCTCGCGCCCGCGCTGGTGGCGGCCGACAACGGGCTCACCGACCAGGCCCACCTGACGCGCCGCTTCGCCGGCATGTACGGCGTCACGCCGGCGCGCTACCAGCAGCAGATGGGCCTTCAGCGCCGCGGCTGATCAGCGCCCTTCGAGCACCGCCTCCTGCCGCGCCACGCGCGCCAGCGGCAGGCTCACGCGCACCCGCGTTCCGCGGCCCACCTCGCTGTCGATGGCCATCGTCGCGCCCATGCGCTGCAGCAGCAGCCGCGTGATCACGAGGCCGAGCCCGCTGCCGGGCACCGGCGTGTTCTCGGCCCCCAGCCGGTTGAAGGGCTGGTAGAGCTGCGCGAGCTTCCCGGCGTCGATGCCAACCCCGGTGTCGTGCACCGTCACCACGACGCGTGCGCCGTCCTCCGCGCAAACCACCCAGGCCCGTCCGCCGGGGTGGTTGTACCGGACCGCGTTCGACAGCAGCGTCGCGAACACCTGCTCCAGCCGCCGCGGATCGGCGTGCACGGCCAGCGCCTGCGCCCCTTCGATCGCCAGCGTCACGCCCATCGACAAGGCCAGCGGCTCCACCTGGCGCAGGCTCGCGCCGAGCGCCGGCGCGAGCGGGACGTCGCGGTTCGACAGCGCGAGCGCGCCATCCTCGATGCTCGTCAGGTCCAGCAGGTCGTTGATCAACTCCAGCAGGTGCTGGCCGCTGTCGAGCACATGCTGCAGCCGCGCCGCCTGCCGGTTCGTCAGCGGCTCGCCTTCGTCGGTCTGCAGCAACTGGGCGAAGCCCAGCACCGCGTTCAGCGGCGTGCGCAGCTCATGGCTCACGCGCGACAGGAACTGCGTCTTGGCGAGGTTCGCGCGCTCCGCCGCCTCCTTGCCGAGGCGCAGCTGCTCGGCCTCGACGTCGTCGCTCACGTCCCACAGCAGGCCCACCACACGCCGGCCGTCGACCTGGTGGCGGCGCGCATTCATCTCCAGGTGGCGCACCCGGCCATCGCGCGACAGCACGCGAAAGCGCAGCGCCACCAGCTCGTCGCCCTGCACGGCCCGCGCGAGCGCCTCGCGCAGCTCGGGCAGGTCGGCCGGATCCACCCGGTCGGACGCCAGTTGCGCGCCGTCGCGCGGGCCCGGGTCATCGTCGAGCCCGAAATGGGCGGCCGCGCGGGCATCGAATTGCACCCGATCGCGGTCGACATCCCAGTCGAACACGCCGATGTGCGCACCCTCGGCGGCCGTCGCGAGCCGCTCGTTGCTCTCGCGCAGCGCCTGTTCGGTGCGGCGCTGCGCGTGGTGCATGCGCATCGTCAGCCACACGCCGGCCGTGGCCAGCAGGGCGCCGAGCCCGAGCGTGGCCGCCGTCACCAGCTGGCGCGTGATGCGCGAGGCCTCGCCGAGCGAGCCGGAGAAGCGCATCCCGAGTTCGGTCAGTCGCTCGCTCAGCGGCGGGATCCGCCTCACCAGCGAGCGCAGCTCCGGCGAGCCGGTGTCGCCGGCCAGGATGCGGGCATGCATGTCGCGCCCGAGCGCACTCAGTTCGTCCATCTGCGCATCGCCTTCCACCCAGGTCCGGATGGCGTCGGCCATGAAGCCGACATGGCGGAAGCGCCGGTAGAGGCGGGCCATCGCATCGACGTCGTCCGCATGGTTGCTGCCTTGCAGCAGGCCGCGGCGCACCACGGCCATGTCGGGCACGGGCTTGTCGAGCTCGAGCCGGGCGAGCCGGTCGCCCTGCGACACCGCGAGCGCCGCCAGGTGGCGCCGGTAGTCGAACTCGTCGTGCGATTCGCTGTAGCGGTACAGGTGGTAGATCGCGTCCTTCTGGCCCTTCGACCAGTGGCTCTCGCCGCCGACATACGCGCGGGCCGCCGACAGCGTGTCGGCACTGAAGGCGCTCAGCCCCGCCAGCAGCGCGACCACGACCAGCCACAGGCCGACCACCAGCCAGCGAAATCGCGATCCGTCATCCGACTGCGCCATCGGCTCCCTCTCTCCCGGCGCGCCACCCCGTCGCGTGCCGTCTCGCGGTGTACCACGGCGCCGCAGCCCCTGTCGATGGGTGGTACCGGCGGTGCGCGGCAGCCGGCTTGACACTTCGCACGATCGTGCTAAATTGCGCCGCATGGAAACCCGGACCGAACGCAGCGGGCTCACGCTCGCCGCCATCCTCGACACCGCGCTCGGCATGGCCGCCGCCGACGGGCTCGACAGCCTGACGATCGGCGAGGTCGCCCGGCGCCTGGGGCTGTCGAAGAGCGGCGTGTTCTCGCGCGTCGGCTCGCGCGAGGCGCTGCAGATCGCGGTGATCGACGAGTACGACCGCCGCTTCCTGCAGGATGTCTTCGTGCCGGCGATGCGCGAGCCGCGCGGCCTGCCGCGGCTGAACGCGATCATGCGGCTGTGGCTGCAGCGGGCGCGCGATGTCGAGATCCGCACCGGTTGCCTCTATTGCGCCGGCGCCTTCGAGTTCGACGACCGCGAAGGCCCGCTGCGCGACCTGCTGCTCGACCACGTGATGCGCTGGCGCAGCGCGCTCAAGCGCACCGTGATCCAGGCCATCGACGCCGGCCACCTGCGCGCCGACACCGACGCCGACCAGCTCGTCTTCGAGATGGACGGCCTGTTCGTCGCGCTGATGCGCGAAGCCCGTTTCCTGCGCGAGCCGCGCGCCGCCGACCGCTGCTGGTCGGCCTACGAGCGGATCATCCGCTCCCTCCAGGCCTGAAGCCATGCCCGCCCCTTTCGCCGTTCCCTGTCCACACATTTCGCACGTGCGTGCGAAATCAAGGAGATTGCCATGCTGATGATCGTCGTGTCCGCCCTGGTCGTCGCTGCGCTGCTGCGCGGCGCGTTGTCGTTGTGGCGCGTGGTGGCTGCCGTGCCGCACAGCAATGCCGATTTCGGCTGCTTCTGATGAGCACGCCCAACCCCGCCACCGCCTTCTACGCCGCCAGCCGCAGCGCGCGCTGGATCGGTGCCGCGCTGCGCGGCATGCAGTCGATCGCGCCCGGGCTGGGCACGCGGCTCGCGCTGCGGCTGTTCTTCACGCCGCTGCCGCTGAAGCTGACGGCGCGGCGGCGCGCCGTGCCGGCCGGCTGGCTGCTGTCGCACTGGCCGTTCGAGCAGGGCACGGTCGCGGTCTACCGCCGCGCCGACCAGCCCGCCGGGCGGCCGACCGTGCTGCTSGTGCACGGCTGGGCCGGCGACGCGCTGCAGATGCGGCCGCTCGGCGATGCGCTGGCGGCCGCCGGCTTCGCCCCGGTGCTGCTGGATTTCCCGGCGCACGGCCGCAGCGCCGCGTGGCGCTCGACGCTGCCGCAGTTCGTGCGCGCGCTGTGGGCAGCCTCGGCCCGGCTCGGCCCGCTGCATGCCGTGGTCGCGCATTCGCTGGGCGCGCTGGCGGCCGGCCATGCCGCTGCCAGCGGCCTGCCGGTGAAGCGGCTGGCGCTGATCGCCCCGTCGCCGCCGCCCGGCCTCTTCCTGCACTGGTTCAGCGGCAGCTTCGGGCTGGGCGCCGGGCTGGCCGAGCGGATGGGCGCCGCGATCGAGCGCCGCGAGGGCGTGCCACTGCAGCAGTTCGAGCCGGCCTGGCTGGGCGAGCGGCTGGTCCAGCCGACGCTGCTGCTGCACGACGAGGGCGACCGCGTTGCGCCGCTGGCCGGCAGCCGGGCACTGCAGCAAGCCCTGCCCGACGCCTCGCTGGCCACGACGCGCGGCCTCGGCCACCGGCGGGTGCTGTCGGATGAGGAGGGCATCCGGCTCGTCGTCGAGCACGTGCGTGCCAAATAGATGAGCGGCGCGGCACGGCCCCTGAGCGGTCGCTGCCGGCCCTTGTAACCGTGGTTGAAAAACGCCGTTGGAATAAGTGCGGCGGATCGACGAATCCGGTCAAGTCTGTAACCGCGACCTTACCGTCTGGCCACAATTCGGCCGGCACGGACTTCGTCACGCGGCATTTTTGGTCCGAAGAAGGGTCGCAAGACCCGAAACCGGGCTGGCATGGAAGCTGCGCTTGACTGCGCACAGACTGCCAGTCCGGTGACTCTCCCGCTCCACACACCGGCAGCAGCTCCAACACAAGGACGTCGTTGCCAT
The DNA here is from genome assembly GCF_056402895.1 of Rhizobacter sp. P3_B12. NCBI lineage: Bacteria > Pseudomonadati > Pseudomonadota > Betaproteobacteria > Burkholderiales > Sphaerotilaceae > Rhizobacter > Rhizobacter sp. P3_B12. Next base: position 5,265 of record NZ_JBFUGN010000232.1, read on the forward strand.
GTCGCTGTTCCATCGTCGTACGCCTTCTCCCCGCCGGGCCCGCCCGGCCACCCCGAGCTGCCGCGGCGGCGCCTCGTCGCTGTTGCGCCTGGCGCAGCCCGCGACCGGGCAGGGCGGTGGCAACGTCAGGCACTGGCTGGCCCGTGCCGCCAACGTGCTGTCGCCGGCCGCGGCCGAGATGGTCACCGTGCGCCCGAGCGAATTCGCCCCCAGCCAATGGCTGGTCGGCCACTGAAGGGGCCTCGCGATGGCACCCCGCACCGAACACATGATCGTCCGCCCGACGACCCAGCCGAGCGTGACGCGCATCACGCCGCAGGCCGGGAACTCGACCGATCGGTCGTTCAAGGTCCTGCAATCGAGCCGCGCTCCGGCGCAGCTGTCGTTGTTCCCGCCGCCCGGCAGCGTCCGCGGCACGCGTTGATTTCCAGACGTATGTGACGTCCAAGGGGGAACGGGCAAGCCGGGGTGGATGAGAGCGAGCCCCCGGCACCTGTCCCGTTTCCCCTCTTTTTTCACATCCGTCGAATTCCGTTTCCCCACCGCCACCCGGGCGCGCCGACCATCGGTGCCGGCCCGGGTGACTCGTTTCTGCCGCGCTCCTACACTGCGTCGCGCACCGCCCCGGGTGCGCAACGCAGAAGAACACAGGAGCACGACATGTCCCTCCCCACCTGGCGCGTCCGCAGCGCCCAACCCGGCGTGGTCGTCGCGCCCGACGAGCGCCTGCCGTGGCCGCAGACCTTCGCGATGGGCGTGCAGCACGTGATCGCGATGTTCGGCGCCACCGTGCTGGCGCCGCTGCTGATGGGGTTCGACCCGAACGTCGCGATCCTGATGAGCGGCATCGGCACGCTGATCTTCTTCGTCGTCGTCGGCGGCAAGGTGCCGAGCTACCTGGGTTCGAGCTTCGCGTTCATCGGCGTGGTCATCGCCGCCAGCGGCTACGGCGGGCACGGCCCGAACGCCAACCTGGGCGTCGCACTCGGCGGCATCGTCGCCTGCGGCGCGGTCGTGCTGCTGATCGGGCTGGCCGTCACGGCCGCCGGCACCGCGTGGATCGAGTCGCTGATGCCGCCGGTCGTCACCGGCGCGGTCGTCGCGGTGATCGGCCTGAACCTGGCGGGCGTGCCGATCAAGAACATGGCACCGACGTCGTTCGACGCCTGGATGCAGGCCGTCACGTTCCTGAGCGTCGGCCTGGTCGCGGTGTACACGCGCGGCATGACGCAGCGGCTGCTGATCCTGGTCGGCCTGCTGCTCGCGAGCGTCGTCTACGCGGTGCTCGCCAACGGCTTCGGGCTGGGCAAGCCGCTCGACCTGTCCGGCGTCGCCGCGGCCGCGTGGTTCGGCCTGCCCGGCTTCGCGGCGCCGGTGTTCCAGGCCGACGYGATGCTGCTGATCGCGCCGGTCGCGGTGATCCTGGCGGCCGAGAACCTCGGCCACCTGAAGGCGGTGGGCGCGATGACCGGCAAGCCGCTCGACGCGCTGATGGGCCGCGCCTTCATCGGCGACGGCCTGGCGACGATGGTCAGCGGCGCGAGCGGCGGCACCGGCGTGACGACCTACGCCGAGAACATCGGCGTGATGGCCGCGACCAAGATCTACTCGACCGCGATGTTCGTGGTCGCCGCGCTGATCGCGATCGTGCYCGGCTTCAGTCCCAAGTTCGGTGCGCTGATCCAGGCCATCCCGCTGGCGGTGATGGGCGGCGTCAGCATCGTCGTGTTCGGGCTGATCGCGGTGGCCGGCGCCAAGATCTGGGTCGACAACCGGGTCGACTTCGGCGACAACACCAACCTGATCGTCGCCGCGGTCACGCTGATCCTCGGCACCGGTGACTACACGCTGAAGTTCGGCGGCCTGACGCTCGGCGGCATCGGCACCGCGACCTTCGGTGCCATCCTGCTGCATGCGCTGCTGCGGCGCCGTCCTGGCCGCTGAGCATCCGGACCGCGCTCAGGTCCACCACTTGCTGGTCGATATCCACCGATGGACCCGATCCTGCGTGCCCCTGGGGCTTTCCCCCTGCGCCTGAGCTGCGTGCTGATCGCCGCGCTCGCGTGCGGCGGTGCGCGCGCCGCGCCGGTGCCGGCGTCCACGCCGACGCCGGCCGCTGCCTCGGCACCGCAGGCTGCCGCATCCGACAGCGCGTTCGCCGAATTCGAATCGACCGGCCGCGCCCGCCCATCCGACACG
>NZ_JBFUGN010000233.1:0-7448 GCF_056402895.1 Rhizobacter sp. P3_B12
CCGCTCGGCCGCATCACCTCGTCGTACGTGCTGCAGGCCTACAGCGACACGTATGGCGACGTGAAGTTCGACGCCTACGCACGCGGCTGGCCGGCGCTGGTGGCGCGCGACATCGCGTCACGCTGCATCGCGGGCGGCAAGGCGGCGTTCACCGCGCTCGAGGCAGTGGCGGCCGGGGGCAGCATCTTCTCCACGCCGCCCACGGGTGGCGCGCTGGGCCAGCGGCTGGCCGAGAACACGCCGCTCGGGCCGTGGGTGCAGCCGGTGCTGGTGGCGCAAGGGTTGGCGGATGAGGTGGTGCTGCCCGAGCTGCAGTCGCGCTTCGTCACAGCGCGCTGCCAGGCGGGGCGGGTGATCGACCACCGGCGGTATGCGGAGCGGGATCACCTGTCGCTGGTCGCGGCCGATTCGCCGCTGGTGAAGGATTTGATGGCGTGGACGCAGGCCCGGTTCGATGGCACGGCACCGACCCCCGCCTGCCGCAGCACCGATCAGTGAGCCGGCAGCCGCCTGCGCCACACCTCCAGCAACGCCACGCCCATCGCCAGCGCCAGCGGCCCGATCACCAGCCCCGTCGCCCCGAACGCCACCAGGCCCCCGACGATCGCGATGAACGCCGGCAGCGTGTGCAGCCGCAGCTGACGGCCGATCAGCACCGGGTACAGCAGGTTGTCGACCAGCGCGACGACGATCGATCCCCACAGCGCCAGGATCAGCGCCTTCTCCCAGCTGCCTTCCAGCAGCAGCAGCCCCGCCGCCGGGATCCACACGATGGCCGCGCCCAGCACCGGCAGCATCGAAAGCACGAACATCACCAGCCCCCACAGCACCGGCGCCGGCAGCCCGAGCCACCAGAACATCAGCCCGCCCAGCAGCCCCTGCGCGGCCGCCATCAGCACCGTGCCCAGCACGCTGGCACGCACCACCTCGGCCACGCGCTTGAAGATGCGGCTCGTCTCGCGGCCTGTCAGCGGCAGGATCGATCGCAGCCAGCGCAGCGCCAGGTCGCGGTCGCGCAGCAGGTAGAACAGCGCGAAGAAGGTCACCAGCAGCTGCACGCTGCCCCACAGCGATCCGGTCAGGAAGCCCTGCAGCCGCGGTGCCAGCTGCTTGGCCATCTCGTCGCTCGAAGGCATCTGCTTCGTCGCCCAGGCCACGGCGCGCGCCAGCGTGGGCCTGTCGCGCACCAGCTCGTCGATGCGCTGGCGCACTTCGTCCGAACGCAGGTGCTCCCAGCCCTCGCGCGCCTTGTCCACCACCACCGGCGCCACGGCCGCCGCCGGCACCAGCAGCACGGCAGCCAGCAAGGCCGTCGTCAGGCCGGCGCTCAGGTTCGGGCGGCTCTCCATGCGCCGGGCAATGCGCCGGTGCAGGCCGTTCGCGACGATCGCCAGCGCCACCGCCCACACCAGCGCCGACATGAAGGGCTCGGTCATGCGCCAGCACAGCAGCAGCACGATCAGCGTGATGACGGCCAGCGCGAAGACCGAGACGCGGTTGCGGGTCAGGCCGGCTCGGGGTGGCGCGTCGGCGGGATGCTCGGGGGTGTCGTTGTCGGGATCGGGACGGTCCATTCAGGGGCGCGGGCAATCGGTGTTCCTGCCAGCCCCATGAGCAGCCTCGTGTTCGCTGCCCTGCGCAGCGTCGGCGAGCAACACGTCACGCCGGAACGCATCGAGCACTGCGCAAGACCTTGTCCGCCGCGGATCGAGCTCGGTTGCTGAAAGACCTGCCGCTCGCTCCCGCGTGGATGCATCCGCATCTGCGGTTCATCACTACTCAATGACTCGAAGGCAACTGCTCAGTAAGCCAACGTGCAATGTGCGTTGATTCCGTCATAGATCAACACGCCACGATCCAAGACGTTACGCCCGATCACGCCGTCATAAGGAAGGCCGTCAAAGGGCTTGTTGCTCCGACTGGTATCAGCAGAGGATCGTGCACCCAGAACGGCAAAGTCGCGTTCGGTCCCGACATGATCTTCAACTCAAGGTCGAACACCGGCACACGATTGAGGCTGCCCATGGACTGGCTCAGATGAAAGGTGAGAGGGGCAAGGTTCCAAGCCGCATCGATATGCCGACAGTCAACGCAAGAGTTTTCTGCGCCTGTATCCAGCAGCATGCGGATGCGAGCTTCCACAGGTGGATTGAGCAAGCTCGCGGTCGCAAGACGATGGCGCGAGCTGGGCAACAGCGCAACGTGGACAATCGCCCCGAGTGTCGACTTCGGGAACGCGGTGGCAGGCATGCAGACTATGTGCGCTGGATGAGCTCCAGATCGCTGCGAAGCACTTCCTTGACCAGAAAGTCACTCGCGCCGAAGCGTTCATATCCCGCCGTGATGGCTGCGTCTTCCGACTCCAGCACGTCGACGATTTCGGCTTGGCGGATCAACGCGTACTTCCCCTCATCGTTTTGAAGAAGGCGGGGAAGTTGTTGCTCATAAGCAAGCACATTTCGCTCGAACAGTGTCATCGTTTCTCCTGGTGGGGCAGGTACCGGCATTTTGCGTTGCGTTCCATGGCATGGCAACAAGGCCGGGGCCGCAGGCCCGTGCCATCTTCACGACACAGCTCGCGCCATCCACCGCACCCACCCCCTCGCCTCCCCCAACCCCAACACCTCCCGCACCCCCGGCTCCATCGTCGCCAGCATCCCCTGCCGGAACGCCCAGCGCGTGCCGAAGGGCACCGTCAGCTTCACCACATCCCGCAGGCACAGGCGCGCCAGGCGTTCGCCTTCGGGCGTGCGCGCCATGCAGCGCGCCTCGTACTCGCGCTGCAGCTGCTGCCACTGCGGCAGCGTCTCGGGCAGGTCGCTCATCCCCATCTCCAGCCCCACGCGCTGCCAGAAACCCAGCAGCAGCGCCGTCTCGTGCGCCTCCAGCTTCACCCGTGCATRCCGGTCGTTCCAGCGCAGCGGCTCCAGGAAGAACGTCGCCAGCACATAGCGGTAGTCGCTCGCATCCGCCGGCACGTGGCGGTGCACATCTCGCAGCCGCTGCACCGCCGCCTGCCCCGCTTCGCTGTCGAAGCCATGGCAGATCAGCTCGCGCAGCGTCTGCCGCGTGCGCGCCAGCCGCGCCTGCGTCTGCGACACCAGCTGCGCATGCCCGTACAGCGTGGTCACCAGGTGCGCGATGCCCATCATGCGGATCAGCGCCAGGTAGGTGCCGATGCGAAACGTCAGCCGGTGCCGACCGTAGTACAGCGCCTCGATCCCCGTCATCAAGCCCCGGCCTCCCCCGGCTCGGCCAGCGCGATCCGCGTCTCGAACTTCGAACAGTTCATCGCGAAGGTGCTCTTGAAATTCCGCACGTTGTTGTTCGACGAGAACACCTCGCGCGTGAACGCGTGGTACCGCTCCATCGACGCCGAGTTCACGATCAGCAAGAAGTCGAACTCGCCCGACACCTCGTAGCAGGCCATCACGTCGTCCTCGGCGGCCATCTTCTTCTCGAAGTTGCGCAGCAGCGCATCGTTCTGCTTGTCGAGCTCGACCGAGACGAACACCGTCAGCGGCCGCCCCACGCGCTGCCGGTCGACGATCGCCACCTGCTTCATCAGCACGCCCGAGGCCTTGAGCTGCGCAATGCGCCGCTGGCACGTGGCCGGCGAGCTGTGCACCCGCTCGGCCAGCGTGCGCATCGGCAGCGATGCATCGTCTTGCAGCAGGTTCAGGATCTGGGTGTCGAGTCGGTCCATTCACCCATTCTCGGCCAGCAAAACGGGACAAACGCATCACGCCACGCTGAATCGCGGTGAATCCGCTCACGCGCTGCTGCCGACAATGCAGCATCCGCCTCGCCCGGAGCCCGCGATGTCCATCCCGTCAGCCACCGAGTTCGAAGCCCAGTTGCAAAGCTGGCGCCACCACCTGCACCGCCACCCCGAGACCGGCTTCAACGAGCGCCGCACCGCCGACCACGTGGCCCGCGTGCTCGAGCTGCTGGGCATCGAGGTGCACCGCTCCATCGGCGGCACCGGCGTCGTCGGCACGCTGACGGTCGGCCGCGGCACCGGCGCGATCGGCCTGCGCGCCGACATGGATGCCCTCGCCCTCACCGAAGCCGCCGAGGGCCGCGCCCACGCCTCGCTGAACCCCGGCTGCATGCACGCCTGCGGGCACGACGGCCACATGGCGATGCTGCTCGGTGCGGCGCAGTTGCTGGCCCAGCGGCGGGATTTCGACGGCACGGTGCGCTTCATCTTCCAGCCCGCCGAAGAGCACGGCCGCGGCGCGGCGGCGATGATGGCCGACGGCCTGTTCGAGCGCTTCCCCATCGACGAGATCTACGGCGCGCACAACATGCCCGGCCTGCCGGTCGGCCACATCGCCACGCGCGTGGGCGGCATCATGGCCAGCGAAGACAACTTCGTGATCCGCATCACCGGCCGCGGCGGCCACGCGGCGCGCCCGCACATGGCCGTCGACCCGCTGGTGATCGGCGCCGAGATCGTGCTGGCGCTGCAGACCATCGTCGCGCGCTCGGTCGATCCGGGGCTGCCGGCCGTCGTCTCGTGCACTGAGTTCGTCACCGACGGCATCCGCAATGCGCTGCCGACGCACGTCACGATCAAGGGCGACACGCGCAGCTATGCGCCCGAGGTGCAGGCTCTTCTCGCACGGCGCATGCGCGAGCTGTGCGAGGGCATCTGCAGCGCCCACGGCGCACGCTGCGAGGTCGACTACACGCACGAGTTCGCGCCGACGGTGAACTGGGCGCAATGCGTGCCGGTGGCCGTGGCCGCCGCTGTGGAGGTGGTGGGCGCGGACCGCGTCGACGACCAGGTCGCGCCGATGATGATCTCGGAAGACTTCGGCGCCTTCCTGCGCGTCGTGCCCGGCGCCTTCGTCTTCATCGGCAACGGCGATGGCGACAGCCCCGGCGCCGTGCCGCTGCACAACGCGCGCTACGACTTCAACGACGCGCTGCTGCCGATCGGCGCGCGCTTCTTCGCGGAAATCATTCGCCAGCGGCTGCCGCGGCGGGAGGCCTGATGCTGTTCCTCAACCCACGGGCCGAACGCCGGCCGTATGACGACGCGCTGCGGGCGATCCTGAATATCAAGTCAGGGCGCGAGGGCCGGCGCTGGCTGCGCGCCTGGTCGCTGTTGAACGAAGGCGCCACGCCGCTGTGGCCGCTACCGCGGTTGGCCGCGCAACTGGGCATCGCCCACCTCGCGGTGAAGGATGAATCGACGCGCTCGCCGCTCGGCAGCTTCAAGGCGCTGGGCGCACCGCTCGCGCTGCTGCGCTTGATCCTGCGGCGTTGGCCCGATCGCGGCTGGCAAGCGGCCGACCTGCTGGCCGGGAAGCATGCCGAGGCGCTGCGCGAGCTGGTCGTCATCAGCGCCACCGACGGCAACCACGGCCGCGCGCTCGCGGCCGCCGCGCAAAGCATCGGCTGCCGCTGCGTGATCGTGCTGCACGCCCACGTCAGCGCCGAACGCGAGGCGCCGATCGCCGCGTTCCGCGCCGAGATCGTGCGCATCGCCGGCGACTACGACGCCTCGGTGCGCGAGGCCGCACGGCTGGCCGCGGCGAACGGCTGGACAGTCGTCTCCGACACCTCGTACGACGGCTACGAAGAGATCCCGCGCGACGTGATGCAGGGCTACGGCAGCATCGCCGACGAGGTGCTGGAAACAGGGGGGCCGCCATTCACGCACGTCATCGTGCAAGGCGGCGTCGGCGGGCTGGCCGCGGGCATCGTCAGCCACTTCTGGGAGCGCTTCGGCGCGCAGCGGCCGGTGTTCATCGTCGTCGAGCCCGAGCAGGCCGATTGCCTGCTGCAGAGCGCACGCAGCGGGCAGCCGGCGCGCGCCAGTGGCTCGGTCGATTCGGTGATGGCGGGGCTGGCGTGTGGCGAGACCTCGCCGCTCGCGTGGCGCTTCCTGCAGCCGGCCGTCGATGCCTTCATCACGGTGAGCGACGACGCGGCCGTGCAGGCGATGCGCACGCTCGCCGAAGGCAGTGCCGGCGATGTGCCGGTGCTCGCCGGCGAATCGGGCGCGGCCGGGCTGGCGGGCTTGATCGCCGCGGCCGGTCAGCTGGGTCTCGACGCGAACGCCCGCGTGCTGCTGCTGAACACCGAAGGCTCGACGGCGCCGGGTGTGTACGCGTCGCTCACCGGCCGCTCGGCGGGCACGGTGCTGGCCGCGCAAGCCGCCTGGCGCTCGAACGACGGCATCGACGAGGCCGCGCTGATCGAGCGCATCGAGCAGCACGCGCGCATCGGCGCGATCGACGGCGGCGGCGTCTGCCGCATCGCGCTGACCGATGCCGACCGCGCAGGCCGCAAGCAGCTGGTGCGCTGGATGCAGGAAGCCGGGCTCGAGGTGCACGTCGACCAGATCGGCAACCTGTTCGGTGTCCGCGCCGGCACGCACGACCTGACACCGGTGATGACCGGCTCGCACATCGACACCGTCGCCACCGGCGGCCGCTACGACGGCATCTACGGCGTGATGGCGGGGCTGGAGGTGGTGCACTGGCTCGACGCGCACGGCATCCGCACGCGCCGCCCGCTGGTGGTGGCCGCCTTCACCAACGAGGAGGGCGTGCGCTTCATGCCCGACATGATGGGCTCGCTGGTGCATGCCGGCGGGCTGCCGCTGCAGCAGGCGCTCGACACGATCGGCACCGATGGCGCGCGCCTCGGCGACGAGCTGCAACGCATCGGCTTCGCCGGCGCGATGCGCTGCGGCACGCTGCGCCCGCATGCCTTCGTCGAGCTGCACATCGAGCAGGGGCCGGTGCTGGAGGCCGAAGGCATCGCGATCGGCGCGGTGCACGACCTGCAAGGCATCTCGTGGCAGTCGATCGCGATCCAGGGCCAGTCGAACCATGCCGGCACCACGCCGATGCACCTGCGACGCGACGCCGGCCACTGCGCGGCGGCGATCGCCGTCTTCGTGCGCGAGCTGGCGCTGCGCTTCGGCGGCTCGCAGGTCGGCACCGTCGGCGCGATCGAGTTGCACCCGAACCTGATCAACGTGATCGCATCGCGCGCCACGCTGACGGTTGACCTGCGCAACACCGACGAAGCCACGCTGCAACGCGCCGAGTCCGAGCTCGCCGGCTTCATGCAGCGGCTGGCGGCCGAACAGGGTGTGGCGATCACCGCGCGTTCGCTGGCCCGCTTCGAGCCGGTGCGCTTCGACGAGCACCTGGTGGGCCTCATCGAGCACGCCGCCGCGGCCCGCGGGCTCACGCAGCGGCGCATCACCTCGGGCGCCGGGCACGACGCGCAGATGATCGCGCGCATCGCGCCGTCGGCGATGATCTTCGTGCCCAGCCGCGGCGGCATCAGCCACAACCCGCGCGAGTTCACCGCACCCGGGCAGCTGCGCGACGGCGCGAACGTGCTGCTGGATGTGCTGCGGGCGCTGGCCGATGAGGCCTGACCCGCGCCAATCCGTTCGCCCTGAGCCTGTCGAAGGG
>NZ_JBFUGN010000234.1:0-7396 GCF_056402895.1 Rhizobacter sp. P3_B12
GGACGGGTCGCCGGAGCTGGCTGGTTTCATGGCCCGCGTGCGCAGCACGCTTCGTGCACTGACTGTCGCCGACTGTTTGACCACAACGAACGAAGTGAGTGACGGGAGTTTCGGCGACGGGCCATGAAACCAGTCAGCGCAGGGGAGTCATCGCCCCCGGGGCGATGACCGACCCGGCCGGCGAGCCACAGCCTACCCACCCGCGCCTTTGCCGCACAGACGCAGACGCAGACGCAGACACAGCAAACTACCGCTTCACCGGCGGCAGATCCGTACAGGCACCTTCGAATGCCTCCGCCGCCAACCCGATGGTCTCGCCCAGCGTCGGGTGCGGATGGATCGTGCGGCCGATGTCCACCGCATCCGCGCCCATCTCGATCGCCAGCGCAATCTCGCCGATCATGTCGCCCGCATGCGTGCCGACGATGCCGCCGCCGACGATCGCATGCGTGGTCTCGTCGAACAGCAGCTTCGTGAAACCCTCGTCGCGGGTGTTCGCGATCGCACGGCCCGACGCGTTCCACGGGAACAGGCCCTTCTTCACCTTCAGCCCCTTGGCCTTCGCCTCGTCCTCGGTCACGCCGACCCAGGCCACTTCCGGATCGGTGTAGGCCACACTCGGGATCACGCGCGCGATGAACTCGGCCTTGGCGAGATGCTCGTCACCCAGTTGCTCGCCAGCCGCGACTTCCGCCGCCACATGCCCCTCATGCGTCGCCTTGTGCGCCAGCATCGGCTGGCCAACGATGTCGCCGATCGCGAAGATGTGCGGCACGTTGGTGCGCATCTGCACGTCCACCGGGATGAAGCCGCGATCGCCGACCACCACGCCGGCCTTCTCGGCACCGATGCGCTTGCCGTTGGGCACGCGGCCCACCGCCTGCAGCACCAGGTCGTACAGCTGCGGCTCCTTCGGCGCGCCCTCGCCCTCGAAACGCACCAGGATGCCGTCCTTCGTCGCCTCGGCACCAACGGTCTTCGTCTTCAGCATGATGTTGTCGAAGCGCGGCGCATTCATCTTCTGCCACACCTTCACCAGGTCGCGGTCGGCGCCCTGCATCAGGCCGTCCAGCATCTCGACCACGTCGAGCCGCGCACCGAGCGACGAATACACCGTGCCCATCTCCAGGCCGATGATGCCGCCGCCGACGATCAGCATGCGCTTCGGGTTCTGGCGCAGTTCGAGCGCGCCGGTCGAGGTGACGACGCGCGGATCATCCTTCGGCAGGAATGGCAGCTTCACCGCCTCGGAACCGGCCGCGATGATCGCGCGCTTGAAACGGATGGTCTGCGTGCCGCCCTTCGCGAGCGCCACGGTGATGTGGTGCGGATCGGCGAACTCGGCCGTGCCCTGCACCACCGTCACCTTGCGCATCTTGGCCATCGCGGTCAGGCCGTTGGTCAGCTTGCCGACGACCTTTTCCTTGTGCTTGAGCAGCTTGCCCAGATCGACGCTCGGGGCCTGGAAGCCGATGCCCAGCGCATCGAAGTGCTTGACCTCGTCCATCACCGACGCCACGTGCAGCAGCGCCTTCGACGGAATGCAGCCGACGTTCAGGCACACGCCGCCGAGGGTCGCGAAGCGCTCGATCATCACCGTCTTCAGGCCGAGGTCGGCAGCGCGGAAGGCAGCCGAGTAGCCGCCCGGGCCGGCGCCGAGCACGAGCATGTCGCATTCGAGGTCGACCGTGCCGGAGAACACTTCCGTTCGCACTGAGCTTGTCGAAGTGCCCGCACCACTCTCCGTTCGCCCTGAGCTTGTCGAAGGGCTCGCTGCCTGAGCAGGGGCTTCGACAGGCTCAGCCCGAACGGATTCACTGGCCTCCAGCGCCAGGATCACCGACCCCTGGTTCACCACGTCGCCCACCTTCACCTTGACGTCCTTCACGACGCCGGCATGCGACGACGGGATCTCCATCGAGGCCTTGTCGCTCTCCACCGTGATCAGCGACTGCTCCGCCTTCACCGTGTCGCCGGGCTTGACCAGCAGCTCGATGATGGCCACGTCCTTGAAGTCGCCGATGTCCGGGACCTTGATGTCGATCAGTGCCATGCTCAGTCTTTCGCCTTCAGTTTGATCGTGTGGGCCTTGATCGGCCCGGCCGAGTTCTTGTCGAATTCGCAGCCGGCGCGCACGCCCAGCTCGGCGATCTCGCGCGCGGTCAGCTTGCCACCGTACACGCCGTACATCGCGCCCAGCGCGAACGCACGGCCCGAGCCGATCGCCCAGAAGCGGTCGAACTCGAACACCTCGCGGTACGAATACACGCCGTAGATGCCGGTCGCGTTGGCGATCAGCGCCGTGAACTGCGAGCTCTCGTACGGGTCGGCGTCTTCTTCCTTCGGGTTCAGGAAGAAGGTCTCCTTCAGCTTCGGGTGCACCTTCAGGAAGGTGTCGAACACCTCGTCGCGCGAGTGCAGCTTCAGGTCGTCGGGCGGCAGGCTGTTCAGCACCCGCCGCAGCACCGGGAAATGCGCCGTGGTGCCGGCCATGCCGACCCACGAATCGCCGACGCGGAACAGCTTCTCGTTCTCTTCATACCCATGCGCCAGCCGCGTGTCCCCGAAGGTCACGAGGCTGTCGGACGCGAGCGCCACCTGGGTTCCCTTGCGGACCACCACCACGGTCGTCATGGGGTGGCTCCGTTCAGAGCAGGACGCGGCGGAAGTCGGCCAGGATCTGCGCGAGGTAGGTGTTGAAGCGCGCCGCCGAGGCGCCGTCGATCACCCGGTGGTCCCAGCTCAGGCTCAGCGGCAGGATCAGGCGCGGCTGGAAGGCCTTGCCGTCCCACACCGGGCGCGTCGCCGACTTGCACACGCCGAGGATCGAGACCTCCGGCGCGTTGATGATCGGCGTGAAGTAGGTGCCGCCGATGCCGCCCAGCGAGCTGATCGAGAAGCAGCCGCCGGTCATCTCGGCCGGAGACAGCTTGCCCTCGCGCGCCTTGCCGGCGAGCTCGTTCATCTCCTTGCTGATCTGCAGGATGCCCTTCTTGTCGGCATCCCGGATCACCGGAACCATCAGCCCGTTCGGCGTGTCGGCCGCGAAACCGATGTGGAAGTACTGCTTCAGCACCAGCTGCTCGCCGTCGAGCGAGGCGTTGAACTCGGGGAACTTCTTCAGCGCCGCGACGCAGGCCTTGATCAGGAAGGCCAGCATCGTGACCTTGACGCCCGACTTCTCGTTCTCCTTGTTCAGCTGCACGCGGAAGGCTTCGAGCTCGGTGATGTCGGCATCGTCATGGTTGGTGACGTGCGGGATCATCACCCAGTTGCGATGCAGGTTGGCGCCGCTGATCTTCTTGATGCGCGAGAGATCCTTGCGCTCGACCGGGCCGAACTTGGTGAAGTCGACCTGCGGCCACGGCAGCAGGCCGGGGAAGCCCGAGCCACCTGCAGCGCCCGCAGCCGCACCGCCGCCGGCCGGGGCCTTCGCCGCCTGCGCCCGGGTCTGCTGGCCGCCGGCCATCACGGTCTTCACGAAGGCCTGCACGTCGTCCTGCGTGATGCGGCCCTTCGGCCCGCTGCCCTTCACCTCTTCCAGCGGCACGCCGAGTTCGCGTGCGAACTTGCGGATGCTGGGCGAGGCGTGCGGCAGGTCGGTCTTCAGGACCGAGGGGTCGTGCGCGGGAACATCCGTTCGCACTGAGCTTGTCGAAGTGCCCGATTGTCCTGAGCCTGTCGAAGGGACTGAGCTTGTCGAAGGGTTGCTCGCGGGTTGCGCAGGGGCTTCGACAGGCTCAGCCCGAACGGAGTTTGCGGCCTGCACCGTCGCGATCAGCGAGCCCTTCCTGACCTTGTCGCCGACCTTCACCTTCAGGTCCTTCACGACGCCGGCATGCGACGACGGGATCTCCATCGAGGCCTTGTCGCTCTCGACCGTGATCAGCGACTGCTCGACCTTGACCGCATCGCCCGGCTTGATGAAGACCTCGATCACCGCGACCTCGTCGAAGTCGCCGATGTCGGGGATCACCACGTCGACCACTTCCGTTCGCACTGAGCTTGTCGAAGTGCCCGACTGTCCTGAGCCTGTCGAAGGGACTGAGCTTGTCGAAGTGCCGGCCGCGACGGGCGCCGGTGCTGCGGCACGAGGGGCTTCGACAGGCTCAGCCCGAACGGGGTTGGCCCCGCCCGCCGCCTCGATCACCAGCAGCAGGCTGCCCTCGTTGATCTTGTCGCCGAGCTTGACCTTCAGCTCCTTCACGACGCCCGCGTGCGACGACGGGATCTCCATCGAGGCCTTGTCGCTCTCCACCGTGACGAGCGACTGCTCGGCCTTCACCGTGTCGCCCGGTTTCACGAGCAGTTCGATGATCTCGACGTCCTTGAAGTCGCCGATGTCGGGGACTTTCACTTCCACCAATGCCATGCTGGGTCTCCGGCGTGTTCTTGTGGCGTAGCCGTTCAGGCGTACAGCGGGTTGATCTTGTCAGCGTTGATGCCGTACTTCTTGATGGCCTCGGCCACCTTCTCGGCCGGCAGCGTCCCTTCGTCGGCCAGCGCCTTCAGCGCCGCGACGACGATGTAGTGCCGGTTCACCTCGAAGTGCTCGCGCAGCTTGCTGCGGAAATCGCTGCGGCCGAAACCGTCGGTGCCCAGCACCTTGTAGCTGCGGCCCTTCGGGATGAAGGCGCGGATCTGGTCGGCGTAGTTCTTCATGTAGTCGGTCGATGCGATCACCGGGCCGGCGTACTTGTCGAGCTGCTGCGCGACGAACGGCACGCGGGCCTTCTCGGTCGGGTGCAGCAGGTTCCAGCGCTCGCAATCCTGCCCGTCGCGTGCCAGCTCGTTGAAGCTCGGGCAGCTCCAGACGTTGGCCGACACGCCCCACTCCTTGCTCAGCAGCTCCTTGGCGGCCATCGACTCGCGCAGGATCGTGCCCGAGCCGAGCAGGTTCACGCGCGGCGTCTTCTTCGCGCCCTCTTCGAGCAGGTACATCCCTTTGATGATCTGTTCTTCGGTGCCAGCCTTCAGGCCCGGCATCGGGTAGTTCTCGTTGAGCAGCGTCAGGTAGTAGTAGACGTTGTCCTGCTTCTCCACCATGCGCTTCAGGCCATGGTGCAGGATCACGCCGACCTCGTGCGCGAAGGTCGGGTCGTAGCTGATGCAGTTCGGGATCGTGCCGGCCAGGATGTGGCTGTGGCCGTCCTCATGCTGCAGGCCCTCGCCGTTCAGCGTGGTGCGGCCCGAGGTGCCGCCCAGCAGGAAGCCGCGCGCCTGCATGTCGCCGGCCGCCCAGGCCAGGTCGCCGATGCGCTGGAAGCCGAACATCGAGTAGTACACGTAGAACGGCACCATCACGCGGTTGTTCGTCGAGTACGACGTGGCCGCGGCGATCCAGCTGCTCATGCCGCCGGCCTCGTTGATGCCTTCCTGCAGGATCTGGCCGGCCTTGTCCTCGCGGTAGTACATCACCTGGTCCTTGTCGACCGGCGTGTAGTTCTGCCCCGCGGGGTTGTAGATGCCGATCTGGCGGAACAGGCCTTCCATGCCGAAGGTGCGCGCCTCGTCGACGAGGATCGGCACCGCGCGCGGGCCGAGCTCCTTGTCGCGCAGCAGCTGCGTCAGGAAACGCACGTAGGCCTGCGTCGTCGAGATCTCGCGGCCCTCGGCGGTCGGCTCGAGCACGGCCTTGAAGGTCTCGAGATCAGGCACCTTCAGCTGCTCGTCGGCCTTGGTGCGGCGGTGCGGCAGGTAGCCTCCCAGCGCCTGGCGGCGGGCGTGCAGGTACTGCATCTCCGGCGTGTCGTCGGCCGGCTTGTAGAACGGGATGTCGGCCAGCTTGTCGTCGGGGATCGGGATGTTGAAGCGGTCGCGGAAGGCGCGCACATCCTCGTCGACCAGCTTCTTGGTCTGGTGGGC
This sequence comes from Rhizobacter sp. P3_B12, assembly GCF_056402895.1. Taxonomy (NCBI): domain Bacteria; kingdom Pseudomonadati; phylum Pseudomonadota; class Betaproteobacteria; order Burkholderiales; family Sphaerotilaceae; genus Rhizobacter; species Rhizobacter sp. P3_B12. The sequence continues at coordinate 5,866 of NZ_JBFUGN010000234.1, forward strand.
GGTGTTCTTGCCCTCGCCGATCTTGCCCATGCCGAAGCCCTTGACGGTCTTGATCAGCAGCACCGTCGGCTGGCCCTTGTGCTTGGTCGCGCGGTCGTAGGCGGCATACACCTTGTGCGGATCGTGGCCGCCGCGCTGCAGGCGCCAGACCTCGTCGTCGCTCATCTTCGCGACCATCTCCAGCATCTTCGGATGGCGGCCGAAGAAGTTCTTGCGCACGAAGGCGCCGTCGTTCGCCTTGAAGGCCTGGTAGTCGCCGTCGACGGTGTCCATCATCACCTTGCGCAGGATGCCGTCCTTGTCCTTGGCGAGCAGCGGATCCCAGTAGCTGCCCCACAGCAGCTTGATGACGTTCCAGCCGGCACCGCGGAACTCGCCTTCGAGCTCCTGGATGATCTTGCCGTTGCCGCGCACCGGGCCGTCCAGGCGCTGCAGGTTGCAGTTGACGACGAAGATCAGGTTGTCGAGCTTCTCGCGCGCCGCCAGGCCGATGGCGCCCAGCGATTCGGGCTCGTCCATCTCGCCGTCGCCGCAGAACACCCACACCTTGCGGTTCTCGGTGTTGGCGATGCCGCGGGCGTGCAGGTACTTCAGGAAGCGCGCCTGGTAGATCGCCATCAGCGGGCCCAGGCCCATCGAGACGGTCGGGAACTGCCAGAACTCGGGCATCAGCTTCGGATGCGGGTAGCTCGAGATGCCCTTGCCGTCGACCTCCTGGCGGAAGTTCAGCAACTGCTCCTCGGTGAGGCGGCCTTCCATGTAGGCGCGGGCGTAGACGCCGGGCGACGAGTGGCCCTGGATGTAGAGCAGGTCGCCGCCATGCCCTTCACTCTCGGCGTGCCAGAAGTGATTGAAGCCGGTGCCGAACATCGTCGCGAGCGACGCGAACGACGAGATGTGGCCGCCCAGGTCGCCGCCGTCGGCCGGGTGCAGGCGGTTCGCCTTCACCACCATCGCCATCGCGTTCCAGCGCATGTAGGCGCGCAGCCGCTCCTCGATGTCGACATTGCCGGGGGAATGCTCCTCCTGGTCGACCGGGATGGTGTTGACGTAGGCCGTGTTCGCCGAGAACGGCACGTCGATGCCGGCCTGCCGTGCGTGGTCGATCAGCTGTTCGAGCAGGAAATGCGCGCGTTCACCGCCTTCCGCACCGATCACCGCCGACAGGGCGTCCAGCCATTCGCGGGTTTCCTGCGAATCGGCGTCGTTCGCCGCTGCACCGAGGAATGACTCCGGGTTTGCTGCCATGCTTGTCTCCGTCAAGTTGAACTTTTTCAGGCGGCGGCAGTGTCGCACAACTCCAAAAGCTTTCCAAATTGCGCGATCTCGTTTCGTATTGTGGGATTTCTTCGTATCCGACAGCGCCGGCGCATCGCCCCCAGGTACCTCCGGACCGGTTGACCGCAGCCGGCCCTCGATAATCGTTCCATGCAGCCGTTGAACCACCCGCCTCCGCGCAGTACCCCTCTCCCGAGCGCGGCCCAGAGAATCTTCGGCCTGTGGTGGCGGCGCCAGTCGCTCGCCCGCCAGG
>NZ_JBFUGN010000235.1:0-7392 GCF_056402895.1 Rhizobacter sp. P3_B12
GCTCGGGCTTTCCGGCCCGGTCAGGCGCTACTTGATGCTGAAGCTGTCGCCGTAGACCTTCCAGTTCAGCGGCGTGTTCAGGTCGAAGTTGCCGGCCTTCAGCCAGACGCGCTGCGCGGTGTCGACGCGGGTGGTGTCGCTGTGGGCCTCTTCGGTCTTCATCGCGGCCACGCGGGCATCGAGGAAGGCGTTCAGGTAGGTCGTCTCGTCGCCGCCCTGCGCCGGGGTCCTGGCTTTCGCCATCGCGCTCTTGCGGATGCCGCCGAAGCTGACGCCGTTGTTGCCCGGGCCGTGCATCACGATCGCGTCGTAGTAGGCGAACTGGCCGAGCGCGCGCAGCCCGTCGGTCCTGGCCTGGCTGACGGCCGGGTTGAAGTAGGTGTCGTCGCGCACGCTGTCCTGGGACTGCTGGAAGATCACGTCGGCAGCGGCCGTCTTCCAGTCGCCGGTGAAGGTCGGGTCGAGGCCGGCGTGCGAATCGCTGCCGTTCACCTTCTTGAGCGCCGGCAGGTACTTGGCCAGCACGTTGTTCGGCGAGCGCTGGGTGTAGTCCTGCACCACTTCCAGCATGTCGCTGGTGCCCGAGCAGAAGCCGATGATGCCGCCGGTGTAGCCGCGGCCATCGTTGATGTCCTGGATGTAGGCGTACTGCGCCTTCCAGTTCAGCGACGAGTTCTCGGCGCTGGAGACGATCTGCATCGCGATGTCCTTCTTGCGGGCATCGGTCAGGTCGGTCGACGACGGGGCCGGCGCGGGCGCTGGGGCTGGGGCTGGGGCTGGGGCTGGCGCAGGAGCGGGGGCAGGAGCCGGTGCCGGTGCCGGTGCCGGAGAGGGCGCTGGTGCAGGTGCCGGCGAAGGGGCCGGCGCTGGTGCGGGGGACGGTGCTGGAACTGGCGCGGGTGCCGGCGGAGCGCCCGACGCCGGCGGGGACGATTCGTCGTCCGAGCCGCCGCCGCAAGCGGACAGGACGACGCTCAACGACAGCAGGGCAAGGTGGAGTCGACGGTTCATGGTGGAAGGGCTCCGATGGAATCGTTTCCATTCTGGCCCCGCGCTGTTGCCGAAGCGCCGCCGGGTTGTGACCAGCTGCAACCCGTGGGACGGGCGGGCTTCAGACTCCCATCAGTTTCCCTTGCAGGCGATGCACCGTCTGGCCGGTGACGATGCCGTACTGCTGTTCGATGACACGTCTTGCGTCATTCTGGTTTCGCAGAAGCCGGACGACGGCCTCCCTCCCGTGGGTGACCTTGTAGAACGCCTTGCAGACGAACAACAGTGCCATCGCACGCCAGCGATCTCGCGGCGTGTTGTTGCCCATCACGAAGGACTGGACATGGCGCGCGATGTCATGGGGGGCCAGGTCACCGGTCCCGAGGACATGGCCCATGAAGGCGCTGCAGACCGGATCGAAGAACTCGCAGGGATGGTCGAGCAGCCGGGCGAGGTTCTTGTCGAGCCGCGAATTCACCAGTCTCAGAATGTCGTCGACGTCCTCGTACTGGCGGTTGCGGTGATCCGGCGCAAAGCTCAAGGCGTGCAGCGAAGGGCTCTTGGCCAGCGTGCCACGCAGTGGATGGGCGGCGACATACCACCGGACCTCGGCTGGATAGCTCAGCTCGCACAGCGAGGGCGCCGATGGGATCCATGCCACCAGGGCCTGGCCCAGGCGGGCCCAGATTTCCAGTGCGTCCACATCGTGCAGCTTCTCGCCGCATTGCAGATGCAGGCACTCCAGATGAGGCAGCGGTGTGGTGAACAGGTGCTCGACCAGGCATGCGTGCGCCTCGGGAGTACTGTGGTGCAGCCTGAGGTCTCGCAGCCTTGCAGGAAGCGCAGTCGTCAACGGAGAGAAGGCCTCCTCGCCGACGAAGCCGCCCAGGCTGAGCTGCTCGAGGTCATGCATGCAGCACAGGCTGCGGGCCAGCGCGTCGGCGACGTCCGGGTCATTTTCGATCTCGAGATGGAGCGACAGCGACTTCAGTTCGCTGCAGGTTTTCAATTCCTCCAGCACCGACAGGCTCTTGGATCCGGCTTTTCCGTCATCCCATTCCAACTGAAGCTCTCGTATCGAAGACGAACCGTTGACCAAGCCGGCCAGCGAGCCGAAGTCGGAACCTGAGTGCCGGCCGTTGTCGTCCGAAAGCTTCCACGATACGACGCCTTTCTGTCGGGCGAGCAGCTCGGCGAAGTCGGCGCGAGTCTTGGTGAGGCGAAGCCTTTTGGCGGAACGGGAATTTCCCGGAGGGGTGGGTGAACGCGAACGTTTCTGTTGGACGGCCATGCTTCTATGTGGCACGCAGCCCCCGCAAGTTCCACGCATCAGCCACGCCGGCTCCGCACCGCCCACCACCCTTCCAGGCTGTACACCGCCAGCGCCCCCCAGATGAAGCCGAAGCCGGCCAGCCGCGCACCGCCGAACGGCTCGCCGAACAGCCACACGCCGAGCCCGAACTGGATCGTCGGGCCGATGTACTGCATCAGCCCGAGCGTCGTCATCGAGATGCGGCGTGCGCCGGCGGCGAACAGCAGCAGCGGCACCGCGGTGATCGGCCCGGCGGCCARCAGCCACAGGTTGGTCGCGGTGTCGGGCAACGGGAACTGCCCGGTGCCCTGCACCTGCCAGAACAGCAGCGCGGTCACGGCCAGCGGCGCGAGCAGCATCGCCTCCAGCGTGAGCCCCTCCAGCGGGCCGAGCACGGCCACCTTGCGCAGCAGGCCGTAGCTGCCGAAGCTCGCGGCCAGCACCAGCGCGATCCATGGCAGCTGGCCGGCCTGCACCGTCAGCCACACCACGCCGGCCGTCGCCAGTGCGAGGGCGATCCATTGGCCGCGCCGCGGGCGCTCGTGCAGCACCGTGTAGCCGAGCAGCACGTTGACGAGCGGCGTGATGAAGTAGCCGAGGCTCGCGTCGATCACGTGGCCGTTGTTGACCGACCAGATGTAGGTCAGCCAGTTCACCGCCAGCAGCAGCGCGCTCGCGGCGAACGCGCCCAGCACGCGCGGCTGGCCCAGCAGCGGCCGCAGCCAGCCCCACTGGCGGCGCACGCCCAGCACGATCAGCACGAAGACCAGCGACCAGACGATGCGGTGCGCGAGCACCTCGCCGGCCGGCAGCATCGCGAGCCGGCGGAAGAACAGCGGGAAGATGCCCCACAGGGCGAAGGCGAGGGCGGCGTACAGCGGTCCGTAGTTCATCCACGGATTGTCGCGGCTGGCCGCTGCGGGCATCATCGCGCCCCATGGCCCACGTCGTGTTCACGCAGCAGCTGCGCCGCTTCATCGAGACGCCCGAACTCGACGTCGAGGCCGGCAGCCTGCGCGACGCGCTCGACGCGGTGTTCGCCGCGCACCCGCGCCTGCGCGGCTATGTGCTCGACGAGCAGGGCCACCTGCGGCCGAACGTGGTCGCCTTCGTCGACGGCGTGCGCAGCGACGACCGCGTCGCGCTGGCCGATGCATTGTGGCCGGACAGCCGGGTCCACGTGATGCAGGCCCTGTCCGGCGGTTGAACCTCGAGGAGTTGCAGATGCAGGATCGTGCCTGGGCCGCCACCCGCAAGGGATTGTTCGAACTGCAGCGCGGCCACGGCGGCGCCTGGCACATCGCCCGCACCAGCTTCCTCGGCGAGCCGGTGTCGATGCTGCTGCCGCCCGGCCCGGAGGGCCGCATGCTGGCCGCGCTGAACCTGGGGCACTTCGGCGTCAAGCTGCATGCGTCGGATGACCAGGGCGCCAGTTGGCATGAAGTGGCGGCGCCGGCCTTTCCGCCCCAGCCGGCCGACGCGACCGGCGTACCGTGGAAGGTGGTCCAGGTGTGGTCGCTGGAGCGCGACCACGGCACGCTGTGGCTCGGCACGCTGCCGGGCGGGCTGTTCCGCAGCGGCGATGGCGGCGACTCATGGCAGCTGGTCGATTCGCTGTGGCAACGGCCGGAGCGTGCCGAATGGTTCGGCGGCGGCTACGACGTGCCCGGCATCCATTCGATCTGCCCGCATCCCCGGCGCGCCGGCGACCTGGTGCTGGGCATCAGCTGCGGCGGCGCCTGGGTCACGCGCGACGACGGCGCGAACTGGCAGCTGCAGGCCGACGGCATGCGCGCCGCCTACATGCCGCCGGAGCAGGCCGGCTCGCCGAACACGCAGGATCCGCACCGCATCGTGCGCTGCGCCGCGCAGCCGGACGTGCTCTGGACCCAGCACCACAACGGCATCTGGCGCTCGACCGATGCGTCGGCCTCGTGGCAGCAGGTGACGAGCGCGCCGCTGTCGGACTTCGGCTTCGCGGTCGCGGTGCACCCCGGCGACGCGCAGACGGCCTGGTTCGTGCCCGGCGTGGCCGACCAGCAGCGCGTGCCGGTCGGCGGGGCGCTGGTGGTCAACCGCACGCGCGACGGCGGCGCGAGCTTCGAGACGCTGCGCAGCGGGCTGCCGCAGCAGCACTGCTACGACCTGCTGTACCGCCACGGGCTCGACGTATCGCCCGACGGCCGCAGCCTGCTGATGGGCAGCACGACCGGCCATGTGTGGAGCAGCGACGACAGCGGCGACCGGTGGGCGGCGCTGCCGGCCCAGCTGCCGCCGGTGTACGCGTTGCGCTTCGGTTGATACATCGGCTGACACCTTGTGGCGCGATGTGCACAGATGATGGCGCACCGTCCCCTCGATCCTGGGGGGGCGCGTGCCGCAGCGCATGACAAGGCCGCCCGCGCTCCGGACAATCGACGCTGTCGAGGAAGCGCCATGCCCACCACCATCACTGTCGGAGCCCGTTCGATTTTCGTCACCGCGACCGCGTGGGTGTTCATGCTGATCGGCGCGTTGGCCTGTGCCTCGGCGCTGCTGCAGAACGCGATGCTGGTGTCGGGTGGATTCCGCAGCGACGGCCTGCAGGTCAGCGGCCTGTTCGGGCTGCTGATCGGACACCTGCCGTGGGTGGTCAATGCCGGGCTCGTGATGTCGCTGGCGACGCTGGTGTCGGCCGTCGGGCTGCTGCTGCGCCTGAACTGGGCGCGCCGCACCTTCATCGCGCTGCTGCTGCTGGCGATCGTCGCGAACCTGCTCGGCCTGTGGCTGCAGCAGGAGGTGATGCAGTCGGTGGTCGACAGCACGCTGAGCACCGCGACGCTGCCGCCCAAGGCGCTCGGCGTGTTCGGCGGCTTCGTGACCGCGGCGCGCGTGATGGCGGTGCTGGTGACGCTCGGCGCCTGCGGGCTGCTCGGGTGGATCATCCGCCGGCTGATGTCGGCGGCGGTGCGGCAGGAATTCGCGTAGTCAGAATTCGCCGTCGAGATAGAACCAGCGGCCGTCCTCGCGCACGAAGCGGCTCGTCTCGTGCAACCGCTGCGCGCGGCCGCCGAGCTTGCTGCGGGCGACGAACTCCACCGTCGCATGGTCGGCATCCTGTGAAGCATGCCCGCGCACGTCCAGCCCGAGCCAGCGCAGGCCCGGTGGATCGGGCTCCAGCGTGGCGGGCCGCGTGCTCGCGTGCCAGGTTGCCAACAGGTAGTCCGGCAAGCCGTTGACGAAGGCGCTGTAGCGCGATCGCATCAGCGACGGCGCATCGGGCGCCTGCAGGTGCAGCGCTCCGGCGTGGTAGCGGCCGCAGCAGTCGGCATAGGGGTGGGGCAGGCCGCAGGGGCAGGTCATGTCAGATCAAGGTTCCAGGTTTCTCCGACCAGATCGTGCCCGAAACTGTGGTGCGGTTCGCTCGCGGCCAGCCGATAGCCTGCTGCCGCGTAGATGCCGYGCGCGGCCAGCAGGTTCGCATTCGTCCACAGCGTGATGCGGCGGTAGCCGGCCTGGCGCGCGAAGCGCTCGCACTCCTGCACCAGCCGGCGCCCCAGGCCCAGCCCGCGCGCCGACGGCTCGACCAGCAGCATGCGCAGCCGGGCCACGCCGTCCTGCACCGCCTGCGTCGCCTCGTCGCGTGCCTGCACGAGGAACACGCAGCCGACGTTCGCGCCGTCGCGCTCGGCGATCCAGCAAGCCTCGCGCGCGGGGTCGAAATGCTCGATGAAGGCCGCGGCGATGCGCGCCACCCGCGCCTCGAAGCCGATGTCCCAGCGGTACTCCTGCGCATACAGCGCGCCATGGCGTGCGATCACCCAGCCGATGTCGCCCGGGCGGTGCGGTCGCAGCAGGTAGGGATCGCGCGTGCGGCGCGCCGGGGCGTCGTCGAGCAGGCGCTGCAGCGTGCCCATCGCCTGCAGCAACTGCTGCTGCGACGCCTCGTCCAGCGCCGTCAGCAGCGCCTGCACCTGCTGCTGCGAGCCGCTGTCGAGCGGCGCGAAGGCGGCGCGGCCGGCCGCGGTGAGCGACAGGTGCGATTGCCGCGCATCGCTGGCCGACGGCGTCGCCTCGATCAGCCCGCGTTCGCGCAGGCCGCGCAGCAGGCGGCTCAGGTAGCCGGGGTCGAGATCCAGCGAGCGCGCGAGTTCACCGGCGGTCGGTTGCGCCTGGTGCGCGAACTCCCACAGCAGCCGCGATTCGGTCAGCGTGAAGCCGCTGTCGACCAGGCCTTCGTGCAGCACGCCGATGCGGCGCGTGTAGAAGCGGTTGAAGGCACGCACCGCGGCAACACGGTGGCTCGGATCGGAGGCGGGCAAGGCATCAGGCATGGCCGCCATGCTGCCGGAGTTGATTGCCAAAAGCAATCATAAATGTGCCAAAGGCTGCTTCAGACAGACTTGTAACGCCATGACCCCGTTTTCAAGTGGATCGATATACTGGATGTGCATACAGTAGTTGCCATGCCTCCCGCCTCCGCCTCCTTCGCCTCTTCCGCCCGCTCGCCGCTGCCCGAGCGGCTGCACACCAGCGTGTGGCGTGCCAACCAGATGGGGCGCGGCGTCGAGCGTGCCCTGCCCAGCGGCTTCGCGGCGCTCGATGCCCAGCTGCCCGGCGGCGGTTGGCCGCGGCGTGCGCTCAGCGAGCTGCTGCTGCCGCACCCGGGCCTCGGCGAGATCCGCCTGCTGGCCCCTTGCCTTGCTGCCACGCAGCGGGCCGGCCGGCTGGTGATGCTGTTCGATCCACCGGCGGCGCTGTCGGCCTGGGCGCTGATGCAGATGGGGCTGGATGCCGAGCAGCTGCTGGTGATCGACACCGGCACGCAAGGCATCCCCGGGGTCGACGGCCGGCCGCACGAAGCCGGTGTCGATGCGCGGCTGTGGGCGCTGGAGCAGGCGCTGCACAGCGGGCATGTCGGTGCGGTGCTGGCCTGGCTGCCGCCCCGCTTGCGCGCCGAGCGGCTGCGCCGCCTGCAGGTGGCCGCCCATGCGCACGACGGCCCGGCCTTCGTGTTGCGCGAGATGGCGGTGCAGCAGCAGGCCAGCCCGGCGCCGCTGCGCCTCGCGCTGCGTGCCGGCGGCGCCGATGCCTTGAGCGTGCGCGTGCTG
>NZ_JBFUGN010000236.1:0-7371 GCF_056402895.1 Rhizobacter sp. P3_B12
CGCTGCTGGCGCTGCAGCAACCAGTCGTGCGCCTGCGGCACGGCCTCGCAATCGGCAGCCGCCTGCGCGCCGGCCAGCGTCATGCCGGGCCAGGCGCTGCGCAGGATGGTCTCGAAGCCGTCGCCGCGGCGGCTCGCCGCCACCGCCGCCTGCCACGACAGCACGCCGGGCGAGGCCTGGTCGCGGTGGTAGCGCACGGCAGCGCCGGCGACCACCAGGCCGTCGGTGAAGGCGGCCGCGGCGCGCGCTGCCTCGCTCGGCGGGTTCGGGCTGACGCGCTGCGTGCGGCTGTCGTCGGCGATCTGCCGGCAGGCCTCGGCCTGCGGCGCGTTCTGCAGCACGTAGCTGCGCGCGGCGATGGCCAGCGCTCGGGCAGCCTCGAGCTCGCTCGCGCGGCCTTCGCGGTCGACGACGCGGGCGACGTAATCCTCCAGCGGCAGGCGCGCCACGATCACCGGCCCCTCGCGTTCTTCACGCAACTGCAGCGCCGGCACCGCATCGACCGGCAGCTGCGTGCCGTTGCGGAACGCGATGCGGTGGCGGCCATTCAGCGGCCCGGCGGGGGCCTCGCTGCCGTCGGCGCGCAGCACTGCGCGGATCGGGTAGCGCTGGAAGAAGCGCACGTCGATGCACGGTTGTGCCGCCAGCGCGGCGGCGTCGGCACGCGGCGCGGCGAGCCCGTGGGCCGACCACTGCCGCGCGATCCACGCGGCCTGCGACTGCAATGCCGTGCGGCTGGTGCCGGCGGCGCCGAACCAGAACGGCGTGCCGTCGGCCAGCCAGCCGGCAGCACCGCCGGCGCGCTCGCCGTCGAGGCGCCACGACCAGGTCTTGTAGCGCGGGCCGCCGCCGAGCGCGGCCAGCACCGCGGTGTCGCGCGTGGCGAGCGGCAGCAGCGCCTGCCGTGCCGCGAGGCGCGACGGTGCCGGCACATGGCGCAGCGCCTGCAGCAGCTCGGGCAGCGCGACCTCGGTGCCGGGCTGCATCGCGTCCAGCCGCTGCAGCCAGGCGGGTGCCTGCTGCTCGCGCCAGAAGCGCGCCCAGTCGTCGGGCGACAGCGCCAGCCGCTTCGGTTCGAAATACGGGCCGCAGGAGCGCGCGAGCGCCTCGTCGCGCCCGACGGCGGCGCCGGGGTCGCAGCAGTAGTCGTCGTCGGGCAGCCGCTGCATTGCCTCGCAGCGGTAGGCCGGCTCCTGCACGCCGCGCGCTTCCAGGTAGCCGTGCACGAACAGCTTCCAGGTGCTGCCGAGCGGCGTGCGCGGCAGCGCGGCGAGCGGCTGCGCGCCCTCCCCGCTGCGCTGCAGCGCGATCGTCTCGTCGCCTTGCAGCCACGCCAGCCGGGTGGCGGGCGCCGCCTGCGCGCTGCAGGCAGCGAACAGGGCGATGGCGATCGGGAAGCGGCCGCGCATGTCGATCTCAGCGCACCTCGACGGTGGTCCAGGCACCGCTCTCGTCGACGCCCTTGGCCTCCGGCTGGTACATGCGGTGCACGCGCACCGGCGGCAGCTTGAACTGGCCGCGCTGCGCGAAGCGCACCAGGTGGCGCAGCGTCACCGTGCCGCCGGCCTCGAGCTTCTCGACCGGCACGGCATAGCCCTGCGGCGTCGGCTCGTGCCGCGCGCGTTCCAGCGGCTGCCCGCTCAGGTCCAGGCCCCAGGTGCTGGCCTCCACCGCGGCGCCGGGCGGCAGCGCCACCTCGAGCAGCGCCCAGCGCATCGCCTTCGGCGCACCGAGCGTGACCTGGTCCAGGTACAGCGCGTTGGTGTCCAGCGGCGTGCCGGGTTCGACCCGTTCCAGCGTGACGTTCATGCGCGCGTTGTCGGGCGAGGCTTGCTGCCCGGCCGGCTGCGACGCCRCCACTGGTTTCGCCTCCGTCACCACGCGCCACAGCGTGCGCTTGATGCTCACCGGCAGCGCCGGTGCCTGCGCCTCGCGGCTCTCGTAGCTGACGTAGGCCCAGGCCGCCTTGGCGCCGGCCGGCAGCGCGAGCGTCGCCGGCAGGGCGGCCCCGGCCGGCAGCGTCCACACCACATCGCCGCTGCTGCCGACGCTGCGCTGCCACGGTGCGGCCAGCGCCACGCCATCGGCCGCTGCATCCGGCTTGCGGCCGAGCGCGCGCTGCAGCCACAGCAAGGTCTGCGCGCGGTCGAAGGTCGGCATGTCGGCGCCCACCTGGCCCAGCAGCTCGCCGGCCTTCTCCGGGCCGCTGCGGCGCGTCGCCATCAGCAGCGACTGCACGAACGGCGACGTCGAGCCGCCCAGCCGCACCGCCGCCGCATCGGCCGCAGCGCGCTGGTCGGCCGCGACCGAACCCTTTGCTCGCTGCGCGGTGTCGGCCGCGAGCACCAGCGCGATGTCGCGCGAGCCGGCCACGTCGCCGTCCGTCATCACCCAGCTGCCGCGCTGCGCGTCGGCCGGCGCGGTGCCCGCCTCCTGCGCCAGCTGCTCGACCAGGCTCGCGTTCATCGCGCCCACCGGCAGCCCCATCTCCTGCATCCACGACAGCACCAACGCGCGCTGGATCGGCGGCAGCGCGCTGCCGTCCTTCGCGTACACGTCGAGCAGGCGCTGCCAATGCTCGTCGGGCAGGCTGGTGCGCAGCGCCTGCGTCGCACGCCAGTCGGCGTAATACGCATAGGCGGTCAGGAACGCGTCGTCACTCATGCCGCGGCCCCACCAGCCGAAGCGCGCCTGCGGGCCGGCCATCTGCGCAAGCGACAGCCGTGCCGTCGACAAGCGCTGCGTCAACTGAGGCGCCAGCGGCTGCTGCGCCGGCGACAGCGACTGCAGCGCGATCGACAGCGGCAGCATGCGGCTGGCCGTCTGCTCGACGCAGCCGTACGGAAAGTCGATCAGCTCCTCCATCCAGCGGTTGAAGGCGCCGGCCGCCGCGTCCTGCGCGAAGGCCACGCGCACGCGGGTCGCGTCCGGCGGCAGCTTCAGCGCGGCGCTGCCGCTGCTGATGTCGAGCGCCTGCTCGCGCGGTGCGCGCCAGGCCACCGGCAGGCGCTGCAGCGTGGTGTCGAGCTGGTCGACGACGCGGCCGTCCTGGCGCAGCAGCAGGCTGACGCCGGCCGCACCGATGCGGTCGGCCGCGATCGGCAGCGCGACGAAGTTGATGCCCGGCTGCACGCTCAGCGTGTCCTTGCGCTCGACGCCCGGGCCGCGCGCCTCCCATTCGATGCGCGCCGGCTTGCCGGTCTGGTTGAACAGCGCGATCGAGGCCTGCGCGCGGTCGCCCTCGCGCTGCCAGTCGGGGCTGGTCCACTTGGCGTAGAACGGCTTGTCCGAGCGCACCCAGCCGACCTGCTGGCCGACCGCGCCGCCGGCCTGCATCGCCCGGGCGGTGATGCGCCAGCGCGTCAGCGAATCGGGCATGCGGAACGTGAAACGCGCATGGCCGTCGGCGCCGGTCGCGAGCCGCGGCTCCCAGGCCGCCGTGTCGACGTTGTCGCGCCGCGGACGCTCCAGCACCTTGACCGCGCGCTGGTTCACCTGGCGCGACGACGGCAGCACGCCGAGCTTGCTGGTCGCGAGGTCGTAGCCGATGAAGGACAGGCTGGCGCTGGTGCGCACGTTGTTGCGCCGCGGGTGGTAGAAGAAATCCTCGATGGCCGGCGCGATCTCCGGCTGCAGCACGTAGATCATCTCGTCGACCACGCCGACCGCCACCTCGGCCGCCACCGGCTGGCCGTTGAGACGCGTGTCGATGTCGACGGTGACGGTGTCGCCCGGCGCATAGACCGGCTTGTCGGTGCGCACGCCGACCGCGACGCGCGGCTGCTCGACCATCAGCCCCTGGTTCTGGAACACGTAGTCGCCGTTCTTCACGTAGGCGACCGAGACGGTCATGTTCGGGCTCATCTCCTCGCGCACCGGCAGCGTCAGCTTCCATTGCGTGGGGCCGAGCCGCTCGCTCTTCACCCAGTCGGCCGGCTGGCCGAGCACGGCCGTCGCCTCGACGCGGTCGCGCTCCAGCGTCAGCAGCGCGTTGTCGACCGGCTCCGGAAAGCCGAGCAGCAGTTCGGCGGTGTCGCCGGCGCGGTAGGCGGCGCGGTTGAACACCATCGTGACGCTGCCAGCCGGTGCCTTCAGGCCGTCGCCGCTGACCCAGTGCGAGGTGGCCGCGACGATGCGGCCCTTGTCGTCGCGCAGCGTCACCGTGTAGGCGCCGGGCTGCGGGAAGCGCAGGCTCAGCGCATCGCCAGCCGGCATCGCACCCGATTCCTTCGCGCGGTTCTCGAGCCGCAGCCACTCCCAGCGCGCCGGGCGTGCGCCATCGGCCGCGGCCTGCGCACCGGCGCTGACCTTGAACGCCACCGCTTCGCCGGGCGTCGAGAACTGGCGTTCCGGCGTCAACTTGTACGAGCCGCTGCCGCGCTCGATCAGGATCTCCTTCGAGGCGCGCACGCGCCAGGCCGCGCCGTCGGTCGCGAGCGCCGTCAGCAGGTAGCGGCTCGGCTCGGTGGCCGGCGGCAGCGAGAAGCTCGCGACGCCGCTGCCGTCGGTCTGCAGCTCGTCCTGCGTCAGCTTGAGCGGGAACTGGCCGCTGTAGTCCAGCTCGCCCTCGACCATCGTCAGCTTCTGCGCGCGCGCCGTCAGGCTGACGCGGGCATGGGCCACCGGCTTGCCGTCCGGGTAGTTCAGCTGCAGCTTGCCGCCGATGCGGTCGCCGGTCGCGAAATCGGGCTTGTCGGCCAGCAGCGTGATCTCGAAATGCGGCTTCTGGTAGTCGGCGACGCGGAAGGCCGCGGTGTAGACGTCCTCGCCCATCGCCAGGCGCAGCTCGTAGCCGCCGGCCGCCGCGTTGTCGGGCAGCGCGAAGCGGGTGTCGGCCCCCTGCGTGCCGCTGAAGCGCAGCGACTGCGTCGCGATCACCTGGCCCGCCGGGTCGAGCGCCTGCAGCGCGAGCGGCCCGTCCTTCAGGCTCACCGACTCGCGGGCGCTGCGGAACTCGCGGCCGCTCACCTTCACCTGCACCCAGTCACCGGGGCGGTACAGCGGGCGGTCGGTGACGGCGTAGACCTTGGCCGCGTAGATCTCGCTGTCGTAGTAGAAGTTCTCGGAGATGAAGACGCCGCCGGCCGGGTCCTCGCCGAACACGTAGGTCTGCTCGGGCGCCTTGCGGTCCAGCCGCACCAGGCCCTGCGCATCGGCCGCACCGCTCTTCAGCACGCCGATGCCGTCGGTCCACACGACGCGCGTCTTCGGCACTGCGGCGCCGTTGCCGCGCTGCGCGGCCCACACCAGCATCTGCTCGCCGGAGACCTTGGTCAGCGCGACGGTGTCGCTGACGAACAGCAGCGTCGTCGCGCGGTGCCGGCCGGCGATCGCCTCGACCAGGTACAGGCCGGGCGCGCGCTTGCCGATCGGCACCCAGACGTTGCCCTGCGACGGGTTGATGAACTCGCTGCTGCTGCCGGCCAGCTTCAGGTCCTTCGGCGGCTCGATCGGCTTGGCGGCCTGCACCGGGTAGCGGAAGCGCTCGATCACCGCGAGGCCGGCGATCGGCTTGAACTGCGGCGGCTCCTCGAAGGTGGACGGCTTGGTCAGCGCCTTCGGCGTCTTCAGCTCCGGCGCCTGCGCGGTGACGGCCTGGCGCGCGTCGCTGGAGAACAGCTTCTGCCATGCGAGGCGCGACTTGACGGACCAGTTGTCCCACAGGTGCGTCAGCGTGTTCGACAGGCCCGGCTCGGCCGGCCGCGCATCGACCTGCACGCGGTGCAGGTTCTTCTGGCGCTGCAGGAAATCGAGCGGCTGCGGGATGCGGTAGACCAGCACGTCGACGCCGCCGGCCTGCTCCAGCATCTGCGGCGCGTTGACCTCGAGCCGCACCTTCGCGACCTCGGTGCTGCCGAAGGTCGCGTCCGACAGCAGGAAGAAGGGCTCGCCGGAGAACGGCGCCCAGGCATTCGGCAGCGGCATCGGCGAGGCCGGAGCCGCCGGCGCCACCGGGGGCAGTGCAAGCACGGCAGCGAGAGCGAGTGCGGGCCAGGAAATCTTGTGCAGGTGCTTCATGCGAGGAACGCCAGTCGATGGACGCCCGAGAAGTTGGGGTTGTCGTCGGAAGGCCGCCAGCGCGTGTCCTTCCATCCGAGGAGCTGGTCCGCGCGCACTGCGCGCAGGCCGTTGTCGTTGGCTTCGATGCGGCCGGTGTGGTACGCGATGTAGCGGCCCATCCAGACCATCAGGTGCTGCTCGTCGCCGAAGTCGTAGAACAGCAGGTCGCCGGCCACCGCCTGCGTCAGCTGGCGCGCGACCGGGCGGGTGTTCTCCTGCACCAGTTCGAGCGCGCCGACGAAGGCATCGCGCGTGCCGTCGGCACGGCGCCACGCATGGCGCAGGCCCTGGCTGCTGCCCGCCTCGAGGTCGGGCGGCAGCCGCGTGCCGAGCAGGCCGTTGGCGCGCTTCCACGCCAGGTCGTGCTCGCGCAGCGACTCGGCCACCGCGAAGCGCACCAGGCCGGCGCAGTCGCGGTGCGTCCAGCGCGGCGTCGGGCCGCGTTCGATCTGCGCATGGATCAGCAGCGTCATCCAGTCGCGGAAACGCTGCGACTGCTCGCGATCGAGCCGCGTCGGCACGGCATGGCCGGCGCTCGCGGCCAGGGCGCCGGCGAGCAGCAGGGCGCGCCGGGTCAGCATCGGGCGGTCCATCAGCGGGCTTTCGACGCCAGCGAGTGCCATTCGACCGCGACCCAGCCGTTCGCATCGGGCTGACCCTCGGCCACCGCACGCGACAGCGGCAGCTTCGCGAGCGCGTCGAGCCGCGGCACCAGCTGGCGCTCGGCCGCCTGGCGGAACAGCTCCTGCTCGGGCGGCAGCACCTCGAAGGCCTCGCGCCGGGCCAGCGTGGCCACCTGGCGCGGGTCGATCACGGCCAGCGTCGCGCGCCCGGGCGGCAGGCTGTCGGCCACGCTCGGGAAGCGCCGGGCCTGGGCGTCGAGCGCCTGGTCGACCAGCGCATCGTCGGGCGAGAACGTGATCCAGCGGCCCTGGCGCGCCAGGGTCGGCCGGTAGGTGCTGGCATCGCCATTGGCATGCGGGCCCCAGGGCGCCGCGACCTCGCGCTGCCAGCGGTTGCTGCCGGCCCGCGCCGGCGCCGACGCGATGTTGGCCTTGGTGGGCAGCAGCCAGCCGGTCAGCGCGTCGAGCGAAGCCGACGGGTCGGCGGCACCGTCCTTCAGCTGCGCGACGACCAGCGGCGTGTGGAACTGCGAGCGCGGGTACCAGCAGATCGCGRCCGGCCCCTCCAGCTGGTCGGCCAGCGCCGTCCAGCCGGCCGAGCCGGCCACCGCCCTGGCGCGCGCCCAGTCGGCGGGCAGCAGCGTGCAGGCGGCCGGGTTGGCCGGCACGGCCGACCACAGCGCGCGGT
>NZ_JBFUGN010000237.1:0-7366 GCF_056402895.1 Rhizobacter sp. P3_B12
CTGAACATCTGCGCCTGCTGGAACGGGCTCATGCGGCCGTGCGGGCTCAACATGAAGACGTTGATGCCCTGCTTGCCGCGCATCGCGTGCTCGGCGGCGCTGCCGGTGTCGCCCGAGGTCGCGCCGAGGATGTTCAGCGTCTCGCCGCGGCGGCCCAGCTCGTACTCGAACAGGTTGCCGAGCAGCTGCATCGCCATGTCCTTGAAGGCGAGCGTCGGGCCGTTCGACAGGCCTTGCAGGTACAGGCCGGGGCGCAGTGCGGTGATCGGCGCGATCTCGACGCTGTTGAACACCTCCTGCGTGTAGGTCTTCGCGGTCAGGCGGCGCAGGTCGGCGGCCGGGATGTCGTCGACGTAGAGCGACAGGATCTCGAAGGCCAGCGCGTGGTACGGCAGCTCGCGCCAGCGCGCGAGCGTCGCGGCGTCGACCTGCGGGTAGTGCATCGGCAGATAGAGCCCGCCGTCGGGCGCGAGGCCCTCGAGCAGGATGTCGGAGAAGCCGCGCTGGGTGGCATCGCCACGGGTGCTGATGTATTTCACGGGGAGGGCGGGGAAGATGGGGCTGTGGGTGGAGCGTTGGATGGATTGTCGCCGTTCAGCGCGGCGAGCCAGTCGCGGTAGCGGTCGACTTCGGGGAAACGGTCGACCAGGCGTTGGCAAATGGTGAGGCTTTCGGCGCGTTCGGCCTCGCCGCCGCTTGGCAGATGAGAGAGGCTGTTCAGCGAGGCAAACTGACGCTCCAGCGTCTCAGGGGTCTCGCCAGCACGCTTCGCCAGCTCTCGGCTCAACATCAAGGCTTCGCGGAAGCTGGCTTCGGCACGCGGCCAGTCACCCAGTTCCGCCGTCAACCGGCCGAACTCATTGAGCGCCACGCTCACGTCGTCGATGGCCTCCACCCCTGCGTCAGGGGATTTCATCAAGTCGCGGCCGAGGGTCAGGCTCTCGGCGTAGAGCGCCTCCGCCTGGCGAAGATCGCCGGCCGCCCGAAGCACGTCAGCCAGATCCCCCAGTGCCACGCCGAGGTGACGCAACGAACGGTTGGTGGGTCCGGAATGCCTGAGCGCATGCCGTGCCAGTTCCAACGCTTCGCGATAGCCTGCTTCGGCATGCGCCCAATCCTTGCGTTCGAATGCGAAGCGCGCGACGTTGCGCAGCGAGATCGCCAAGTCGCGCAGTGCGTCGGACGTATCGCCAACGCGTTGACGGATGGCCCGCACCAAGGCCAGGCTCTCCAGAAAAAGTTCTTCGGCCAACACGGGCTGCCCCAGCTGCTTGGCAATCTCAGCCCGCCGATCGAGAGCCACGCACACATCGCGCAGCGCTCTCGGGGAGTCCGGTGACCAGCCTGCCAGCTGGCGAGCCAGTCCGAGCGCTTCGCCACAAGCCCCCTCGGCCCGCGCCCAGTCGCCTTGCGATTCAGCCAGCCGCCCGATGTCGTCGATCGCGACCATCAGATCGCGCAACGACGCCGGGCTGCCTCCTGCGCTTTCGACAAGCTCCCGCCGCACTTGCAATGCTTCGTCGAAGGCACTCGCCGCCTCATCCCATGCACCTTGAGACATCGCGGTCTGGCCGACGCTGTGCAGCGAAGCGCTGAGATCGCGAAGACGCTGCGGCGTCTCGCCGAAGCGCTCCAGCAATTCGCGCAACACCTGAAGACTCTCGCGATGGGCCGCCACGGCGGTGGCGACATCGCCCCGAGCGATGGCCAGCCGGCCCAGGTTGTCGAGGCTGTGCGACACGTCAYACAACGGCTGGGCAGCATGCTCGAAGCGCTGCACCGCTTGACGGGACAGCGCAAGGGATTCCCGATAACTGTCTTCCGCCGCGGCCCACCGCCCCTGCTCGCCGGCGACATCGCCGATCTGGTTGAGCACGACAGCCAGCCTCCAAAGACTTTCCAGCGTCACGCCCTCGTTCAGTGTCGTGCGCGCCAGATCCAGCGCCTCGCCGAATGCAGTGGCAGCCTCTGTCAGGCGACCCTGCGCCACATCCACCCGACCCTGGTCCTGCAACGAACGCATCAACTCGCGCCGCAGGACCGGGTTCGCACCATCGCCCCACATCAGTTCCCGGCGCAGTGCCAGCGCGCCACGGCAGGCGGCAGCTTCGGCCTGCAAATCGCCAGCAGCCCGCGCCACGTCGCCCACGGCGCCCAGCGCATCGGCCCATTCGCGTGCGGCGGCCAGCGACGGCCTCGCCTGTTGCTTCTCTCGCGCCAGTTGCTCCGCAGCCGCGGCGACTTCAGCTGCATCAGCCGGTCGCCCCACCCTCAACAGTTCCTGCACGGCGCGCAGAGCCGTCGGCAAATAGACCGGCGCACCGTCACCCTGCGCTCGCAATCGACACCACTCGTCGTAGGCGGGCACGACCGCATCGGCGGCGAAGGCGTGCTGCACGGCGTCTGTCGAACCGCCCTGCGGCGCCGGTGGCGCGACCGGAGCCGCCGTCCGCAACTCCTCGCTCAACGCACGCACATGCCAGATGTCCGGCGCAATGCTGCGCGCGGCGGGCCGGAAATCCGCCGGCAGCACCAGCACCAAAGGACAAGCCATGCGCTGTTCCAGCAGGAAGCGTCGCTCGTTCAGCCGCGCCAGGAACACCAGACGGGCGCGGTTCCAGGCCTCGTCACCCGGATGGCGCTGTACGGCAAACCACAATGCGCCCGCCCCACCCTGCGCGCCGGTACACACATCGACCAGCGCATCGACGACCGCCTCCGGGTGCTGCACAAAGCTGTCATCGGCGGCATGCTGGCGCACCGGTCGCCCTTGCAGCGTCAGGCGCCGGTTCAACCACTCGACCATCTGGACCGATGGCCCGACATCCGCGAACAGGAACACCAGAGAGAAGCCCTCTGCCTGCCACTCCAGATGCCGCAGCAGATTGACGGCGATCCGCTCGGTCGCGGCGTCAAGCTCCAGCGTTGCCATGCCGGTCGACCACGTCCCGCAGCAGCGGGTGGACGTCATACCAATCGCTGCCGTTGCGATAGTTCAACACCAGGCGGTTGTCCAGGAAATGCGCCAGCACCGGCAGGTCCGCATCTTTTTCGAGGCACGTGTCATGCGTCTTGGTGATGCGCTGCAACCATGCAAGATGATCTGCCGGGATGGGCAGCATCTCGTTTCGGGCAGCGTTCTCCGCCGGCAGGACGGCCTCGACACTCAACGGCAACTCGCTGTCATCGCGAACGGCGGGCAGGCACAGCCGGATCAGACGGAAGAACTCGCGCAGGTCGCCACCTGAACTCATGGCCAGCTTGTCGAGCGCCTCGGTACTGAAGAGAGTGTTCCACCCTGGATAACGGGCAGCGATCACCTGGCGCAAGACGGCCAAACCGTTGTCATCCGCCTCACGGCAGCGGTCCTTGAAGATGTGCGTGCTGACCAGACGCCTCGCCACGGCGCCACCCATCAGCGTGCCCGCACCGGCCGCCAGCACCGACAGGTAGGGCGGAATCGTGTAGACGATGTGCAGGACCGGCACGCGCAGATGTTCTGCATGACCGAAGAAGAGGTTGCGCACGCTCTCGTACACCGCCATCGCCTCRCTGCCGACACCGCGAATGCGCTCGACAGAGTCGATCAGCAGCACCACCTTGAGATGATGGTCCTTCTCTTGCTGGCGAACGAAGTCCACCGATTCAGCCAGGAACTGGTGAGCATCGCCCACCAGTTGGGCCACGTGCCCGCGCGCCGCTTCCTGAACGCGCCGCTTGAAATCCGGATCGCTCTTCAAGGCCGCCTTGATGTCGACGACCCCCAGCTTGGTGCTGAACTCCTTCAGCTCCACCGTGGTCTGCAGGAACTGCTTGAACCGATCCCAGTAGCTGCGATCGCCCGGTGATTTGCCGTACCGCTGCGTGACTTGCTCCGACATCGCACCGGCGACTGCCACCAGAAAGTCGCTGATCTCGACCTCCTTCGTCAGCAGGATGAACTCCGCCAGGTCGGCATAGAACACCACGGCGCCAAGCGTCTCCAGCTTCTTCTTCAGCCGCTTCAGTTCGGTACTCTTGCCCGTGCCACGCTGACCGGTGAACAGGCAGACACCGCCGCCCTCCTGCCAGTCGATCTCGGTCGCAATCTCTTCGACGGCATCGGCGCCCGACTGATTGACCTGCGCCACATACACCGGATCTCCAGGCTCCAGCACGCGGTCGGCGAGCGCGTTGTAGAAGGTCTTGAGTTGGTCTCGGGTGTTGCTTGTGGGTGCCATCAGTCGGTCTCCATGCTCCGGTGCACCACGGTCGGGGAGTCAGTGTGGCACAGCCCCTGGCTCAGCTCAGCTCTTCCTTGCGGATGCGCACGATCGGCGACAGCACCGTGGGCAGCGCCTGCATCTGCGCAAGCGCCTTGTTCATCTCGCCCTCGACGGTGTCGTGGGTCAGGATGATCACGTCGGTGTGGGCCTCGCCTTCGGCCGACTCGCGCTGCAGCAGCGCGTCGATCGAGATCCCGTGCTCGGCCAGGATGCCGGTGATGCGCGCCAGCACGCCGGCCTGGTCGGCCACCTGCAGGCGCAGGTAGAACGACGTCACGACCTGTTCCATGCCGAGGATCGGCGTGTCGGTGAGCTGGTTCGGCTGGAAGGCCAGGTGCGGCACGCGGTGGTCCGGATCGGCGGTGTGCAGCCGGGTGATGTCGACCAGGTCGGCGACCACGGCGGAGGCGGTCGGCTCGGAGCCGGCGCCCTTGCCGTACGACAGCGTCGTGCCGACCGCATCGCCGTGCACGACGACGGCGTTCATCGCGCCCTCGACGTTGGCGATCAGCCGCTTCGACGGCACCAGCGTCGGGTGCACGCGCAGCTCGATGCCGGCGTTCTTGCCGAGGTCATCGCGCCGCTTCGTGATGCCCAGCAGCTTGATGCGGTAGCCGAGCTGCTCGGCGTAGGTGATGTCGGCGGCCTGCAGCTTCGTGATGCCCTCGATGTGGGCACGCTCGAACTGCACGGGCGTTCCGAACGCGATCGCGCTCATGATGGTCAGCTTGTGCGCGGCGTCGACGCCCTCGATGTCGAAGGTCGGGTCGGCTTCGGCATAGCCCAGGCGCTGCGCCTCCTTCAGCACCGCGTCGAAATCGAGGCCCTTGGCCCGCATCTCCGACAGGATGAAGTTGGTGGTGCCGTTGATGATGCCGGCGATCCATTCGATGCGGTTGGCCGACAGGCCCTCGCGCAGCTGCTTGATGATCGGGATGCCGCCGGCCACCGCGGCCTCGAAGGCCACCATCACGCCCTTGGCGTGCGCCGCCGCGAAGATCTCGGTGCCGTGCACCGCGAGCAGCGCCTTGTTGGCGGTGACGACGTGCTTGCCGGCCGCGATGGCTTCCATCACCAGCGTCTTCGCGATGTCGTAGCCGCCGATCAGCTCGACGACGATGTCGATCGCCGGGTTCGCGATGACCTCGCGCGCATCGGCCACCACCTTCGCCGCGTCACCGACGATGCCGCGCGCCCGCTCGACGTTGCGTGCCGCCACCATCGTGATCTGAATGCTGCGGCCGGCGCGACGCCGAATTTCCTCCTGATTGCGCTGCAGCACGTTGAACGTGCCGCTGCCGACGGTACCGAGGCCGAGCAGACCGACTTGGATGGGTTTCATGGTGGGAGAACGCCCGATGCGGGCTGGTTGAGGAATCGGTGCAAAAAGAAATCAGTGCGAATGACGCTTGCGGTAGTGGTCGAGGAAGCGCGCGATGCGGCCGATCGCGTCGGAGAGGTCGTCGGAGTTCGGCAGGAACACCAGCCGGAAGTGATCGGGCTGCAGCCAGTTGAAGCCGGTGCCCTGCACGATCAGCACCTTCTCGTCGGCCAGCAGGTCGTAGGCGAACTGCTGGTCGTCGGCGATCGGGTAGAGCTTGGGATCGAGGCGCGGGAACATGTACAAGGCCGCCTTCGGCTTCACGCAGCTGACGCCGGGGATCTGCGTGAGCAGCTGGTGCGCGAGGTCGCGCTGGCGGCACAGCCGGCCGCCGGGGGCGACCAGGTCCTTGATGCTCTGGTAGCCGCCGAGCGCGGTCTGGATCGCGAGCTGACCGGGCGTGTTGGAACACAGGCGCATCGACGCGAGCATGTTCAGCCCCTCGATGTAGTCGCGCGCATGGCGCTTCTCGCCGGAGACGATCATCCAGCCGGCCCGGTAGCCGCAGGAGCGGTAGTTCTTGCTGAGGCCGTTGAAGGTGACGAACAGCACGTCGGTCGCGAGCGACGCGATGCTGGTGTGGGTGTTGCCGTCGTACAGCGTCTTGTCGTAGATCTCGTCGGCGAACACGATCAGCTGGTGCTGGCGCGCGACCTCGACGATCTCGCGCAGCAGGCTGTCGGGGTACAGCGCGCCGGTCGGGTTGTTCGGGTTGATCACGACGATCGCCTTGGTGTTCGGCGTGATCTTGGCCTTGATGTCGGCGATGTCGGGGAACCAGTCGCTCTGCTCGTCGCAGACGTAGTGCACCGCGGTGCCGCCCGACAGCGCCACCGAGGCGGTCCACAGCGGGTAGTCGGGTGCCGGCACCAGCACTTCGTCGCCATCGTTGAGCAGCGCGTTCATGCTCATCGCGATCAGCTCGGAGGCGCCGTTGCCGAGGTAGACATCGTCGACGGTGACGCCGGCGATGTTCTTCTCCTGCGAGTAGTGCACGACCGCCTTGCGCGGCGCGAACAGCCCCTTCGAATCGGTGTAGCCGGCCGAATGCGGCAGGTTGCGGATCATGTCCTGCACGATCTCGTCGGGCGGCTCGAGGCCGAACACCGCGAGGTTGCCGATGTTCAGCTTGATGATCTTCTGGCCCTCTTCCTCCATCTGCCGGGCCTTCTCGAGCACCGGCCCCCGGATGTCGTAGCAGACGCTGGCGAGCTTGCTGGACTTGGTGATGGGTTTCAACGGGGGCTCCGGCGGGGTCAGGAGAGCGGAATTTTGGCACAGCGCTGCTGCGTGGACGGTCATAGCAGGCTTTCGTCCGCATGGTCGCCATGACGCGAGGAGTCTTCTTCGTTCATCGTGCCCGTTGGCATCGAGTCACCCCCTGCGCTGTCGCCTCCACCACTCTTGAAGGTGCTCGCGATCTCATGCCGCTTCCCCAGTCCCTCAAGAATCCTTCGCTCCCGTGGTGTCGGAGGCGTCGCCGTCAAGTCCGTCGATGAACCCTGGGCGATGAACATCGTGCTCAACCGCGTGACGGTATCGGGATGGGCAGTGCCATCCGGATCGGCCAGGTAGTTGGCGCTGCGCGCGCGAGCRCCGCCGGTCGCCGCATTGAACAAGGACCCGACGATGAGGAAGAATGCTTCGACACCGGGATGGCCGAGCCGGTTGCACAGCGTTGCCAGCGCACCGAAGGCATCGTTGCCGGTCGCCGCCGTCG
>NZ_JBFUGN010000238.1:0-7358 GCF_056402895.1 Rhizobacter sp. P3_B12
CGCAGACGGTGTTCGGCGTCGGCAACCCGCAGGCCCACTGGATGGTCGTCGGCGAAGCCCCCGGCGAGCAGGAGGACCGGCAGGGCGAGCCCTTCGTCGGCAAGTCGGGCCAGCTGCTCGACAGCATGCTGCGCGCGCTCGGCCTGACGCGCGGCGAGGCCGAACCGGCGCGCCAGGTCTTCATCGCCAACACGCTCAAATGCCGCCCGCCCGGCAACCGCAACCCCGAGCCCGACGAGCTGGCCCAGTGCGAGCCCTTCCTGATCCGCCAGATCGAGCTCGTGAAGCCGCGCATGATCCTCGCGATGGGCCGCTTCGCGGTGCAGAGCCTGCTGCGCAGCAGCGAGCCGGTCGGCCGGCTGCGCGGCAAGGTGCACCAGTACCAGGGCGTGCCGCTGGTCGTCACCTACCACCCGGCCTACCTGCTGCGCAACCCGGAGGACAAGGCGCGCGCCTGGGACGACCTGTGCCTGGCGCTGGAGCAGATGAAGCCGATGGACCCGGCAGCGGACGCCTGACGCCGATGGACGCCACCCTGCCCGCCTGGCCCGACACCGAGGACCTGCCGTGCATGGTGGTGCGGCTGACGCCCGAGTGCCGGGTGCTGCAGGGCAACCGCGCGTTTCTCGAGTTCAGCGGCGCCGGCTCGGCGCCCGACGCCGGGCTGCTGTGGCAGGCGCTGCTCGGCGCCGAATCGCGCGCGACGCTCGCCACGCGGCTGATCGCCCGCGAGGACTTCGCGCTGAACCTGCGCATGCAGTGCGCGCCGCAATCGGCCGGCGGCCCCTGCTGGCTCGACCTCGAGGCACGCTGGCTGCCGGGCCCCGGCCACTACCTGTGCGTGCTGCACGACGTGACCGACAGCCACCGCGCCGAGTTGTCGGCGCGCGCCCGGGCCGACCAGTTCCAGCTGCTGGCCGACAACGTGCCGGTGCTGATCGCCTACTACCAGGCCAGCACGCTGCGCTGCCTGTTCGCGAACAAGCAGTATGCGCAGACCTTCGGCTGGGACGAGCAGTCGATCGTCGGCCACACCGTCGCCGAGATCATCGGCGAGCCGGCCGCGCGCCTCATCCAGCCGCAGGTCGACCAGGTGCTGCGCGAGCGACGCAGCGCGTCGTACGAGCGCGAGCTGGTCGGCACCGACGGCCAGCGCCGCTGGATCGAGGTGAACCTGGTGCCGCACGTGGTCAACGACGGCGATGCGACCGCCACCTTCGTGCTGATCTCCGACATCACGAAGCACCGCCTCGCCGAGCAGGCGGTGCGCGAATCGGAAGAGCGCCTCGCGAAGTTCATGCAGGCGAGTGCCGAGGGCATCGTGTTCCACAAGGATGGCGTGATCACCGACGCCAACCCGCCGGCGCTCGCGCTGATCGGCTACACGCTGGAGGAGCTGAAGGGCCGCCAGACGCTGGATTTCATCGCGCCCGACCAGCTCGCGCGCGCCGCCGCGACGCAATCGGCCGCGGCCGAGATCACCTACGAGAGCGTCGCGCTGCACAAGGACGGCCGCCGCCTGCCGGTGGAATTCACCGTGCGCACGATGCTGCGCAACGGCGAGCGCATGCGCATGACGCTGGTGCGCGACCTGCGCGACCGGCAGGCGGCGCAGGAGCGCATCCACCACCTGGCGCACCACGACGCGCTGACGCAGCTGCCGAACCGGATGAGCTTCATGGAGACGCTGGAGCACCGCATCACCGGTGCGCGCACCAGCGACTCGCAGCTCGCGCTGCTGTTCATCGACCTCGACCACTTCAAGCGCGTCAACGACTCGCTGGGCCACCTGATCGGCGACACGCTGCTGCAGACGGTTGCGCAGCGCATCATCCAGAGCCTGCGCTCGACCGACCTGGTGGCGCGCTTCGGCGGCGACGAGTTCATCGTGCTGCTGCCCGGCGTGCTGCAGCGCGCCGACGTCGAGGAGGCGACGCAGAAGCTGCTGGCGGCGATCGAGGTGCCGGTGAATGCCGACGGGCGGCTGATCTCGGTGACGCCGTCGGTGGGCATCTCGATGTTCCCGCACGACGGGCAGACGGCCGACGAGCTGATCAAGAATGCCGACACCGCGATGTACCTCGCGAAGGCGCGCGGCCGTGCGAACTACCAGTTCTTCACGCCGGCGATGGCGCGCTCCGCCTATGCCGCGCTGGTGATGGAAAGCCAGCTGACGCAGGCGCTGGAGCGCGACGAGTTCATGCTGCATTTCCAGCCGCAGGTGCGTGCGCACGACGGCGTGCTGGTGGGCGTCGAGGCGCTGATCCGCTGGAACCACCCGGAGCGCGGGCTGCTGATGCCCGACCATTTCATTCCGCTGGCCGAGCAGCAGCGGCAGATGCTGCCGATCGGCCAGTGGGTGCTGCGCGACGCGCTGCGCTGCGCGCGGCGCTGGCACGAGTCCGGCATCAGCAGCGTGCCGGTGGCGGTGAACCTGTCGAGCGTGCAGTTCCAGACGGTGGGCTTCATCCAGATGATCGCCGACATGCTGCGCGAGGAAGGCGTGCCCGGCGAGTTCCTCGAGCTCGAGCTGACCGAGCGCATGCTGATGGACGACCTCGGCGAGGTGAAGGCGCGGCTCGGCGAGCTGAAGGCGATGGGCATCCGGATCTCGGTCGACGACTTCGGCACCGGCTACTCGTCGCTCGGCCACCTGAAGGAGCTGCCGATCGACAAGATGAAGATCGACCGCTCGTTCGTGAAGGACCTGCCGGACGAGCACGACTCGGCGGCGATCGCGCGCGCCATCGTGCAGCTGGCGCGCAGCCTGGACATCACGGTGATCGCCGAGGGCGTCGAGACGATCGCGCAGCAGGATTTCCTGACGCGGCTCGGCTGCGACGAGCTGCAGGGGGAGCTGGTCAGCTCGCCGCTGCCGGCGGCGGCGTTCGAGGCGTGGGCGATCGCGCTGGCGCGGCCGGCGCTGGTGTGAGCGTCGGACTCACCGACTCAGGGTCGCGTGATGATGTCGTCGTTGGCGAGCCAGCGTTCGGCCGATGCGGCGGTGCGGGCCGACAGGCTCTCGACGAATGACGCTTCGACCAATTCCCTGACGCCGGCGTCGCACGATTGAAGCGCTTGCTCCATACTGGCCAGCAGGCGGGTGAGGGGCTCCGCACCAACCTGGTCCGTCATGAGACCCATCACGAGCCGGCTGACCTCGGCCATGAACACCGCAGGCACCAGGCCTTGGTGCGCCTCGATGTGCTGCCGGTGCAACACGGACAGTTCGGGAACCTGCGTCAGCAGGTCGTCGACGAACGCCGCGAGGCTCATCTGCTTTTCCAGGGGGCTCACGGGATCCTTCGGAGCGGTTGGCTGCAACGGACCTGTGTGACCCCGGGAGCCGATTGGTTCCCTGGCGGACGGCGCGTGCGGCCCGCTAGCGCTTCTTGACCGGCCGCGTCCAGCCCTCGAGCGACACCTGCTTCGCGCGCGACACCGTCAGCTGGCCGGCCGGGGCGTCCTTCGAGATCGTCGAGCCGCCGCCGATCGTCGCGCCGGCACCGATCACGACCGGTGCGATCAGCACGCAGTTGCTGCCGACGTGCACGTCGTCGCCGATCACCGTGCGGTGCTTGTTCGCGCCGTCGTAGTTCGCGGTGATGCTGCCGGCGCCGTAGTTCACGCGTTCACCCACCGTCGCATCGCCCAGGTAGGCCAGGTGGTTGGCCTTCGCGCCCTTCGCGAGCGTCGAGTTCTTCACCTCGACGAAGTTGCCGATGTGCACCTCGTCGCCCAGCTGCGCGCCGGGGCGCAGCCGCGCGAACGGGCCGACCAGCGCACCGCGGCCGACGCTGACGCCCTGCGCCTCGCCGTCGATGTGCGTGAACGGATGGATCACTGCGCTGGCCGAGAGGCGTGCGTTGCGAATCACGCAGTTCGCGCCGATGCGCACGCCGTCGCCCAACTCGACCTCGCCTTCGAACACGCAGTTGACGTCGATCTCGACATCGCTGCCGCAGTTCAGGCTGCCGCGCACGTCGAAGCGCGCCGGATCGGCCAGCCGCACGCCGGCCTCCATCAGCGCCTCGGCACGGGCGCGCTGGTAGCGGCGCTCCAGGTCGGCCAGCTGCATCGGGCTGTTGACGCCCAGCACCTCGGTCTCGCTCTTCGGCTGCGCGGTGACGACCGGCACGCCGTCGGCGACCGCCATCGCGATGATGTCGGTCAGGTAGTACTCGCCCTGGGCGTTCTTGTTGTCCAGCCGGGCCAGCCAGCCCTTCAGCCGCTTCGTCGGCACCGCCATCACGCCGGTGTTGACCTCGCGGATCTCGCGCTGCGCCGGGCTCGCATCCTTGTGCTCGACGATCGCGCGCACCTGCTCGCCATCGCGCACGATGCGGCCATAGCCGGTGGCATCGGCCAGCGTGATCGTCAGCAGCGCGAAGCGCTCGCCGCCGCAGGCATCGACGAGCGCGCGCACGGTGGCCGCCTCGATCAGCGGCGTGTCGCCGTTCAGGATCAGCGTGGTGCCCTCGTCGTGCAGCTGCGGCACGGCCTGCTGCACGGCGTGGCCGGTGCCCAGCTGCGGCATCTGCCGCACGAAGAGCAATCCGGGTGCCTGCACCGCCGCCTCGACCTGTTCGGCGCCGTGGCCGGTGATCGTGATGATGCGGGTCGCCCCCAGCGATGCTGCGGTACCCAGAACATGCTGCAATAGGCTTCGCCCGGCCAGCTTGTGCAAGACCTTGGGCAGGCCGGATTTCATGCGGGTGCCTTTGCCCGCGGCCATGATCACGATGTCGAGAGCCATGCAACGTCCTTTTTTCAGGTCGGTGATTATCGGCGTCGCGCTGGCGTTGACCACCCTGCTTTCAGGGTGTGGCGCGATGCGCCTGGCCTACAACCAGGCCCCCGATCTGGGGTATTGGTGGCTGGACAAGTACATCGACTTCAACGACGAGCAGACGCCGCGGGTGCGCGATGCGATCACGTCGTGGTTCCGCTGGAACCGCCGCACCCAGCTGCCGGACTATGCGCAATGGCTGGACAAGCTGGCCGGCGACCTGCAACAACCCGTCACGGCCGCCCAGGCGTGCCGCTGGACCGACGAGGTCGAATCGCGCATGTTCACCGGCCTCGACCAGGCGCTGCCGGCGCTGGCCGAGACGGCGCTGTCGCTGAAGCCCGAGCAGCTGAAACACATCGAGAAGCGCTACGCGAAGGTCAACGAGGACTATGCCGACGACTACCTGCAGCCCGACCCGCGGGACCGGGTGAAGGCCACGATGAAGCGCACGATGGAGCGCGCCGAGATGCTGTACGGCGACCTCGACGACGCGCAGACCGAGCGGGTGCAGCGGGCGATGGCGGCGTCGCCGTTCGACCCGGAGCTGTGGCTGGCCGAACGCAAGGCGCGCCAGCAGGACGTGCTGCAGACGCTGCGAAAGCTGCTGGCCGAGCGGCCGCCGCAGGCCCAGGTGCAGGCCGCGCTGCGCGCGATCGCCGAGCGGGTGCAGCACTCGCCGCGCGAGAACTTCCGCAGCTACCAGGAGAAGCTGACGCGCTACAACTGCGAGTTCGGGGCGCAGCTGCACAACACGACAAGCGCGGAGCAGCGGCAGTACGCCGCAAAGAAGCTCAAGGGCTGGGCGGGCGATTTCCGCGCGCTGGCGGCGGACAACGGCCGGTAGCCCGGATGCCAATCCGGGGTTGGTCCGACACATCCCGGATTGGCATCCGGGCTACGAGGGCGGCAGCTGGATCGTCACCCGCCTGGGGTTGATGCCGGTCTGCGGAAAGTCCTTCAGCGCCGCGTCGAACATCGCGGCAATCAGCGCATCGCCGCCCATCGTCGTGCCGTCGTTGGCCGCGCGCGCCTCGTACACCACCTGCCCGGACTGCCGGTCGCGGATCAGCACCGCCACCTCGCGGTCGTAGTAGGTCGTGTCGTAGTAGCGCGGGCCGAAGTAGCCGGGCGGGCCCCAGAACGGGCCCCGGCCGTAGCCGCCGTAGCCGTAGCGCGAACGGAACAAGCCGCCATGCCACCAGAACGGGTCGTCGTACGGCGAGACGTCGTAGCGGTTGATGCGCGCGCCGACCTGCACCGTGAAATCGGCCGCCTTCGCATCGCCCGCCTCGCTGAAGCCGGCCACCTGCAGCGAGTGCCGGGCCATCGACTCCAGCTTCTCCTGCTCCATCGCCCGCGCCTGCTGCGACGGCAGGCGCTCGAACGCGTAGGTCGATGCGCTGCGCCCGGCCGGCCACTGGCTGTAAGTGGAGACGTTGCTGTCGACCGCGTTCATCGCGGCGCAGCCCGCGAGGCCCAGCAGCGCGCCGGCCAGCAGGGTGGTGGTCAGGGCAGGTTTCCACATGGTCGGCCTCCGTCAGGTCAAACGTGCAGCTTGATGGGCACCGCGCCCGCGGCAGGTTCGGCGGGGGCGCAGCTCTCGTCGTCGTCGAAGGCCCGATCGCCGCCGGCATCGGGCACCCCGGTGGTTTTGAGCGTCGTGAACGGGTAGAGGTTCCGGTCCATCATGTGCGACGGCACGATGTTGCCCATCGCGGTGAACATGTTCTCGATGCGGCCGGGAAAGCGCTTGTCCCAGTCGCGCAGCATCTGCCTGGTCTGCACGCGCTGCAGGTTCTCCTGGCTGCCGCACAGCGTGCACGGGATGATCGGGAACTGCCGGTGCGCGGCCCAGCGCTCCAGGTCGGGCTCGGCCACGTAGGCGAGCGGGCGGATCACGATGTTCTTGCCGTCGTCGCTGACCAGCTTCGGCGGCATGCCCTTCATGCGGCTGCCGAAGAACATGTTCATGAACAGCGTCTGCAGCATGTCGTCGCGGTGGTGGCCGAGCGCCACCTTGGTCGCGCCGAGCTCGCCGGCCACGCGGTACAGGATGCCGCGGCGCAGCCGCGAGCACAGGCTGCACATCGTCTTGCCCTCGGGGATCAGGCGCTTGACGATCGAGTAGGTGTCCTGGCTCTCGATGTGGAACGGCACGCCGCGCGACTTCAGGTACTCCGGCAGCACGTGGTCCGGAAAGCCCGGCTGCTTCTGGTCGAGGTTCACCGCCACCAGCGTGAAGCGGATCGGCGCGCGCTGCTGCAGGTTCAGCAGGATGTCGAGCAGCGCATAGCTGTCCTTGCCGCCGGACACGCAGACCATCACCTTGTCGCCGTTCTCGATCATGTTGAAGTCGGCGATCGCCTGGCCGACCTGGCGGTGCAGGCGCTTGCTGAGCTTGTTGATCTCGAAGGCCTGCTTGTCGGCCACTTCGCGTTCCAGTACCGAATTCATCGGCGTACCTCTCATTTGATAAGCGAGACGAATCTCGCAAAGTGATGCGCGAACCCAGCGGACGCCGCGGAACCGGCTTTGCCGGGCCGCTGGCGGCGCCCCCTTGAGGGGG
>NZ_JBFUGN010000239.1:0-7353 GCF_056402895.1 Rhizobacter sp. P3_B12
GGGTCAGCCCATGCCAGCCCGGCGCGCGCACGCCCGCACCGGGCTCGGAAACCACGCTCAAGCCATCGGCGGACACAGTGGCCGTGCCGTTGATCACCAGCATGCCGGTGGTGTGGTCAAAGCTCAGCACCGCCAGTTGAGCGCCGGGCGACGCGCTGAACACGTTCGGGAAGCTGATCTCCACCGGCTCGGTGAAGGTGGCCACGCCGGGCGCCTGGATGGTGATGTCGAAGGTGTGCTGCAACACGCCTTCGGGCAACATGTCTTTGACGAGCTCCGGCGGCACGGTGGACACGCCGAGCTTCGTATTGCTGACCGGCTTGCCATCGAAGCCAATGCCGCGCCCCGGATTGATCTTGAGCGTGAGCGCCTGGCGCTGCTGGTCGGTGAGCTGCGGCGCGGCGCGCGGGTCATCAACCCGTATCACGGTCGGCTCGGTGTCGCTGACTTCTTGCAGCACGCTCAGTGGCACGCGCGGCAGATAGATCTCGCGCCGGGTGGTGTTGGCAAGGCGTTCCTCGACTGCGCCCATGCTGCCCATCATGGTGTTGGTGACACCGGCCTGGATCGCGGCATCCATCACCATTTCGGGGAAGAACACGCCGGCCGGTGCATTCGTCGCGGTGCGCCCATCGACCACCAGCTTCAGGTCGCCGGCCGGTACCTCGTTGAACTCGAACTCGCCGTTGGCGTCGGTGAAGATCACGCGATCTTCCTGGCCGAGGATGAACACCATCGCATGGGCGATCGGCAGCAAGAACACGTCGTCGGCGGTGTGGATCACGCCGTCGGGCCCGCGGCGAATGTCGTCAAAGCTCATCGGCTTCAAGTCGGGGCCCGGGTCCAGCACCTTGCCGATGATGCGCGTGCCGGCCACGGCGCTGCGGCTCACGGTAGTGAAGCTGACGCGTTGCACGCCGGCGGCCTCACCATTGTTGTCGGCGTCCAGCAAGGCGCCATCGGCGGCGGCGCGTATCAGCCCACCGTCCAGGTGCACGGTGATGCGCGAGCCACCGGGCAGCGGGCTTGCAAAGAACATCCAGACAAAGGTGCCATCAACGGCGGGCACGAGCGTGCTGGCCAGCTTGCTGCCATCCGGCGCGGTGGCAAACAGGCTGTCGGCCGTCAAGGTGGCGGGGTTGACGGCGCGCGAGAACTGGATGAAGGGCCGCTGCGTCACGCCCACATTGATGCTGCCATCGGTGGGCGAAAAGCCGCTGAGCATGAAGAGCGGCAGCGCAGCCACATTGACATGCAGCGTGGTCGAGCCCGCGTTGCCGGCGCTGTCGCGCGCGGTGACGCTGAGCGTGTGGCTRCCGATTGTCAATGTGCTGAAGTCCAGCGCGCTGTCAAAGCTGCCGCTTTCGTCAAAAGGCAGCTGGCGGATGATGTCGCCATCGAACTGGTAAGAAAGCTGCGCGAGCACGCCGCCGTGCACGCTGGCGTTGCCGGCCAAGCGGCTGCTGGCTTGCAAGCTGTCGCCTTCGGCCAGGCTGGTGAGGCTGACCTGGGGAGCCAGGGTCACGAGCGTGAAGGCGCGCGTCAGCGCTGCAGACTGGTTGCCGGCGGCGTCGCTTGCGCTGAGGGCCACGCTGTGCGAGCCATCGGCCGAGCCGTCGGTGGCAAACGTGGTGGTGAAGCGGAACTTGCCTTGCGCATCAACGGCCAGGTCTTGCGCTGTGCCGCCGTCAACGCGGATTTGCACGCCGGCCACACCGGACAGATTGTCCAGCACTTGGCCGGTGATGACGAGGTTGGTGTTGGTGGAGTCCGGTGTCGCGTCGAGCACGATTTGCGGTGGCTGCGTGTCGCGTGTCAAGGCAAATCTCGCCAGCACCGCCTGGGCCACTTGCGTTCCGATCAGCTTGCCGGCGTCGTTGTCAAGAATCGTGTGGATGCCGCCATAGATGCGGCTCAAGCCCGCCTCGTCGGCGGCCTCGCTGAAGCTCGTGAAGCTGCGCGTCACGCCCGGCAAGGTCGAGGCGGTGGTGGCAAACGCGGTGTTGTCGCCAAAGCTGGCGGCCAGCACGCCGGCCGCCGCGGCGCTGAAGGTCGAGTGGCCCGACACATAGCTCGGGTGCGCGGGCGTGATCAAGAGCGGCGTCCAGTTGGCATCTTGCACGGTCGCCGGGTTGCCGTCTTGGTCGGCGTTCTGGATGGCCGTGATGGGTCGCCAGAAGTTGTAGTGGTACTTGGTGTCCCAGGCGGCGATAGCGGCATCGGCCAGGGCCACGTTGAGCTGCGCCATCAAGCGCGCGTTGGCGCTCAGCGACTGGCCTTTGGCGGCTGCCACTTGCACAGCAATCTGGTCCCAGTGACCGGGCGGTGTGAAGCTGCCGCCGCCATCGGCCCAGAACTGGGCTTGCTGGGTTTGGTCCGCGCTGCGGGTGATGCTGTTGTCACGGCCCAGGCTTTGCACTTGATTGATGGCCTCGGCATAGGCAGCCGAGTCGAGCGCGGGCGGTGGCGCGGCGCGAAACTGCGCCGCGCTTTCCAGCGCGAACGGCGTCACGCGCGGCCATTGCGGCTCTTCGGCCACCAGAAAAAACGGGCCGGTGGCGCGCCACTGGCCCGGCGCCGTTCCATCGTCTTCAGCGGCAAATTCAAGATTGCCATCATCAGCGCGCAGCGCCAATATCGCTTGTGCGATGCTCTCGCCCAGCGCCACACCGGCACTCTTGGCAGCGCCGTCGGGCCGTGCGGCCAGGCTCGCGGCAAGCGCCGCATCGAACTTGGTGCGCTGGCCCGGGTACTGGCTGAACAGCACGCGGTAGGCGGCCTGTGCGGCCGCGGCTTGAGCGTCGGTTGGGTCGCTGGCGCTGCGCTGCACCAGATAGGCCGGCGTGCCCTGGATGGCGGCCAGGCTGTCATGCACGGCAATGCTGAGCATGGCGAGCGTGCGCGTGGCGACTTGCGGGTGCGTCACGTCGAGCTGCACGGCCTTGAGCGCGGTCGTGATCCAGTCCAGCACCGCGTCGCCTTGCGTGGGTTGCACGCGCGTCAGGGTACGCGTGACGCTTTGGCTGTTGCCGGCGGCGTCGCTCACATCCAAGGTAATGAAATTGTCGCCCAGCGCCAACGCCACGCCGGGCAGCATGAAGTTGCCGTTGGCACTGGCGCTGCTGATGAGGCCTTGCGCTGCCAGGCGGATGGTCGCACCCGTTTCGGCCGTGCCTTGCAAGACGACGATGGCCGAGGCGGTCTGCGCGGTGTTGCCGTTGAACGCATCGACCGTCGAGACGGCGAAGCTGGCGCCGCCGGGCGCTTGGCGGTCCAGGGTGAAGACAATGTTCAGCGGCGCGCTGGCATTGCCCGCCGCGTCTTTGGCGATCAGGCGCACGGTGTGGGCACCATCGGCCAAGCTGCCGCCGGCCAGCGTGTCCAGCACGGCGCGCGACAAGGTGAAGCGGCCATCAGGCTCAAGCAGGGCGGCGAGGTCGGTGAAGCTTGGAATCGGCCCGGGGTCCAGGGACACGAGCAACTGCGTCACACGAACATCGTCGGTGGCGCGGCCGGCAATGCTCGCGTCGCGCGTCACGCCGTCATCGGCCAAGAGCCCGGTGTCGGTTTGCAGTGCGGCTTCCAAAGTGGGCGCGGTGGTGTCGCCGTCGCCAGCAGGCTCCAGCAGCAGATGCAGGCTGGCCACGGTGAGGTTGCCGGCGGCGTCGGCCAGGGTCAGATCGAAGGTGTTGTCGCCCAGGGCCAGCGTGATGCCTGCGAGGCTGAAGCTGCCGTCGGCCGCGGCCGTGGCGGTGGACAACACAGTCGGGTCGCCGCTGTGGCGAAGCTTCAGTGTGGTGCCGGCCTGCGTGGCGCCCGCCAGGGTCACGGGGTTGGCGCTGGTTTTGTTGTCGCCGGGCGTGCCGGTGTCGCTGGCAGCATCCAGCCCAAAGCTCCGCAGCACCGGCGGCAGCCGGTCGGGCGGCACATGGCTGAACTGCGGCAAGGTGGCGGGGTCGAGATCGCGCCCGCCCACGCGCACGCTGGCCGGAAAGGCCGGTGCGACGATGCTCGTGCTGCCCAAGAGCTGCCCGCCGGCAATGAACTCCAGCATGGCTTGCGCGGCCGTGCCGATCTGGATGTCGTTGCCGTCGTTCAGCACGCCGTCGACCGGATCGACGCTTGCGATCAGGCTCGTGTCCACCACATCGCCGCCGATGCGCACGCGCGCCAAGCTGCCGGCATGGAAGTGGTCGGCATTCGCGCCGCTGCCGCCCAAGGCCGCGTCGTCGCCCAGATCGGCGCCGACGAGCACGCGCAGGCTGCGCGCCGCGCCATCAATCTTGAGCATTTGCAAGGCCGCAACGGCCAGGCTGCCGGCGGCCTCGCCTTGCGTTGTGAACATCACCACCGGGCCGCTGATGTTGGCGCGCCAGGCCGGCGCGCTGCTACCAGCGCTGATGCTGTTGGCGCGCCCGTGCACGCTCCACAAGCCGCCGCTGAGGGCGCCGCCGATTTGCACGCTGTTCAAGGTGAACAGACTAGGCAAGCCGGGCATGCCGGTGAGCAACAGATCCGCGCCCATGTCGCCCTTGGTGACGAGGCTGGCGAGGCTCGCCGCTTTGAGCACACTCACGCCGGCCGCGCTGCCTGACCATTGCTTGACGTCCACATTCACATTGGCGGTCGGTGCGAGCAACTGCACGTCGGCCAGTTCCGCGGCCTTGAAGCTGAAAGTGCTGCCCGCGGCGACCGAGACCAGCGCCTGGCTGAGTTGGCCCAAGGTCAGGCTGACGACACTGGACGCGAAGACTGCCGTGCCGCTCAAGTCGGCATTGGCCAAGCTCAGCGCGCCCACCGCGCTGTTGGCGCTGATGCCCACCAGCGCGAGCTGGGTGCCCCCGGTGTTGACGAGCGACACATTGCTGGCCGCACTGGTGTTGACGAGTTCCAGCACGAAGCCGCTGCCCTGAGGCAAGAGCTGACCCTTGCCCGGGCCGCTGATCACCACGCTGGGCGCGGCCGGCGGAGCCGGGTCTTGCGCCATGTGCGGCGCCGGGTTGGCGCCGGCCGGCTTGGGCTTGGAGTTCGCAGCGCTTGCGGCGCGGGATGAGTTGGCAAGGCGGGAGCGGGTGGGGGCGGTCATGGGGTCTCTCCGGTCGTCGGTTGGGGCAAGCAAGCCCTTGAGCGAGTCATCGCTGTGTCATTAGCTAGAACGCAATCCGCCCCGCTTTCCCGACACCGGAAATAAATAAAACGAAGCCGGGAGCAGCGCTCCTGGCATCGAACCGCCATTCGGCGACCAATGAAGAACCGAATTTGTAAGCGGTTCTAGAAAGCTGCTTGTCGGCCCCGGAGCGAGACCAGCAGTGCGCTCGCTTCGCGCGTGCTGGGCGCTTCTTCGCCGCCGGCTTCTTGCAGTTGCGCGAGCGCGCTCTGCAGGGTCTGGGCGGCTGCAACGCCATCGCCTTGGGCACGCTGCACCTACGCTTGCGCCAGCAGCGCTTCACCGAGCCAGGCGCTGGCGGGCAGGTCTTTGGCGACACAGCGCGCCGAACTGACGGCCTGGCCCGCATGCTCGCTGGCCGCCGCGATGTCGCCGAGCTGCAGATCGACGCGCTCCAGGGCGATGCCGCCTTCGAGGCTCCGCCCGTCCGCCCGCAGATGACTCGATCACCGGCGCAAGACCCGCAGTTGCCTGAGCAATCCTCCTCAACAATGGGGATGGCCACTCGCTCGGGCAACGCCAGACTCACTACACGCGTTGCCATGGCGTGGTGATATTCGAGGACGGTGAGCGGATGTCCCGGCCTGCCGTCGAGCCAGCCAGTCGATGGGTGTCGAGTCAGGCTCTCCGCATCGCGGACGTCGAGTCTCAAAGCGTCCGCCTTCCGGAGGGCGTGGTCCTGACGGTTATCTCGGTGAGGATCTCCGCCGCTGCGAAGCGTCAATCCACCCCTCGACGGTGATCGCTACACAAGCGTCTGTATTCAGTCTCAGGCAGTCGGAGACTCCCAAATGACGACTATGCAGGGCGGATTCAACCGGTCGACGCAACACACTATGGGCCGCTCAGGCCGAAGGAGTGTTGGACATGAGACAGCGACCGCGGATCTACTACTCGGATAGCCAGAAGGCGCTGATGTGGGAGCGTTGGAGAGCAGGTTGGACCTTGCACGAGATCGGGAAGCTCTTCGACCGAGGCCACTCCTCGATTCACCGGATCATTGCTGAGACTGGCGGTATTCGCCCACCGGATCGCRGCCGCTCACGGCGTGCACTGACTTTGGCGGAGCGGGAAGAGATCTCGCTGGGACTGACCGTCGGTCAATCCATGCGTTCAATCGCTGAGCGTCTCGGAAGAGCGCCGTCGACCATCAGCCGGGAGATCGGTCGCAACGGCGGCCAGGACGGTTATCGGGCGACCCTGGCGGACCAAGCGGCACGGGAACGCGCTCTTCGGCCGAAGCTCTGCAAACTGGCCAAGAATCGGGCGCTGGCTGGCATCGAGGCGGACATGCTCCGGATGCTGTGGTCGCCAGAGCAAATCGCAGGCTGGCTCCAGCATACTTATCCGAACGACCAGAGCCTCCACGTGTCACACGAGACGATCTACCGCAGCCTGTTCATTCAAGCTCGCGGCGCCTTGAAGAAGGAGTTGCTGGAGCATCTGCGGCGCACGCGCGGGATGCGTCGCTCGCGCTCCTACACGCAGAAGACCGCGATCCATGGCCAGATTGT
Source organism: Rhizobacter sp. P3_B12 (assembly GCF_056402895.1). NCBI lineage: Bacteria > Pseudomonadati > Pseudomonadota > Betaproteobacteria > Burkholderiales > Sphaerotilaceae > Rhizobacter > Rhizobacter sp. P3_B12. The sequence goes on from NZ_JBFUGN010000239.1 coordinate 6,682, forward strand.
CGACGCGGTGTCGATCAGCGAGCGGCCCGCGTCAGTCGAAGATCGGGCAGTGCCTGGCCATTGGGAAGGAGACCTGGTCTTCGGCGGCGGCAACAGCAAGATCGCGACGCTGGTCGAGCGCCAGACGCGATACGTGATGCTGGTGAAGCTGGACGGCAAGGACTCGCAGACGGTGGTCAATGCACTCATCAAGCATGCCCGCAAGCTGCCGCAGGAACTCTACAAATCGCTCACTTGGGACCGAGGCACGGAGATGCATGGGCACAAGCGATTCACCATGGCCACCGACATCAAGGTCTACTTCTGTGCCCCGCAAAGCCCTTGGCAACGGGGCAGCAACGAGAACACCAATGGGCTTCTCAGACAGTACCTGCCAAAGGGCATCGACATCTCGGCCTACTCACAGCTGCAGCTCAACTCGATCGCCAGACAATTGAACGAGAGGCCGCGCAAGACGCTCGGCTTCCAAACGCCCGCTGAGCGATTCAGCGAATGTGTTGCGATGACCAGTTGAATCCGCCAGCGGTTGCGGTCGGTCGCTTCAAGCTATCGACCGGCCGCTTGCTGCCTCAATGCGGACGGTGCAGCGCTCTGGAGGTAGCCGAACGATGGGCCAAAGGACGCGGCACCCACGGAGGCTCGTCAACGCGCCGTGCCGCCAGCGGATCGGGT
>NZ_JBFUGN010000240.1:0-7343 GCF_056402895.1 Rhizobacter sp. P3_B12
CCGTTCGACACCGCACCGAAGCCGGGGCGCGGGCCGCGCGGGGCCGAGGGCGAGCGCCGCTGGGTCAAGCCGACGCTGATGGCCGAGGTGAGTTTCGGCGAGTGGACGCCCGACGGGCAGATCCGGCATGCGTCGTTCGAAGGCCTGCGTGCCGACAAGCCGGCGAAGCGGATCACGCGCGAGCGTGCGGTGCCGGTGAAGAAGGCGGAGGCAGCGATGGCAATGAAGGTGACGCACCCGGAGCGCGTGATCGACAAGCGCAGCGGCATCACGAAGCTCGACCTGGTGCGCTACTACGAGAGCGTGGCCGAGCGGATGCTGCCGCACCTGAAGGGACGGCCGTGCGCGCTGATGCGTGCGCCGGAGGGCGTGGGCGGCGAGACCTTCTTCCAGAAGCACGCCGGCAAGATGCGCTTTCCCGAGATGCGTGAGCTCGACCCGGCGCTGTGGCCGGAACACGAGCCGCTGCTCGAGGTGCCGACTGCGGCCGCGCTGGCCGGCGCGGCGCAGATGAACGTGATCGAGTTCCACACCTGGAATGCGCTGGCACGCCGCATCGACCAGCCCGACCGCATGGTGTTCGACCTGGACCCCGGCGAGGGCGTCGAATGGGCGCAGGTGCGCGAGGCGGCGGCGCTGGTGCGCTCATTGCTGCAGGCGCTGGGGCTCGAGAGCTGGCTGAAGACCAGCGGCGGCAAGGGCCTGCACGTGGTGGTGCCGCTGAAGCCGCAGCATGGCTGGGATGCGGTGAAGGGCTTCTCGCAGGCGATCGTGCAGCACATGGCGAGCGTGGTGCCGGAGCGCTTCGTCGCGAAGAGCGGGCCGAAGAACCGCGTCGGCAGGATCTTCGTCGACTACCTGCGCAACGGCCACAACGCGACGACGGTGGCCGCGTTCTCGGCGCGGGCACGGCCGGGGCTGGGCGTCTCGATGCCGGTGCCGTGGGAGGCGCTGGACGAGCTGAAGGGCGGCGACCAGTGGACGGTCAGGACGGCACGCGAGCACCTGTCGTTCGAGCGCGAGGATCCGTGGAAGGACTACTGGACGACGAAGCAGCTGCTGGGGCGGGCGATGCAGCGGCTGGGGTACAGGCCGGCGAAAGAGAAGGGCTAGCCGAGCGAGATCGTGAGGCGCCTGCCGAGCGCCGTACCCGTTCGCCCTGAGCAGGGACCGAGCCTGTCGAGGGCCCGTCCGTCGAAGGGCAATGTCCGAAGCGTGCAGGGCCTTCGACAAGCTCAGTCCGACCCTTCGACAGGCTCAGGGCGAACGGTGTTTCTTTGCCGCCGTCCCCAGCCCCAACAACCCCAGCACCATCAACGCCCACGTCGCCGGCTCCGGCACCGGCGCGGTGTTGTTCCAGCTGTACGCGAACAGCTCGAAGCTGCCGAACAGCACCTGGCCCGAGTGGTTGTGCACCGTCAGCGAGAGGTTGCCGAGCGGGTCGGCGCTGTAGGTGAAATCGTCGAAGCTCGGCAGCCGCTGCTGCGCGCTGGCGCCGGGCGTCGTCGGGTTCTCGTTGAAGATGTTCGCGATCAGGTTCACGCCGTTGGTCCCGAAGGCCTCGTCGCGGAAGATCAGCGCCGCCTGGTGCACGTACATGTCGGGCCGGCTGGTGTCTTCGGTGAAGCGCGGCAGCGGCGTCGAGGCCACCGCGTTCGTCAGCATCGCGATGCCCGAGAAGGTGACCGACGCGAACGGGTTCAGCACGAAGGGCCGCTGCCAGTTGACCGTCGCACTCGCCTCGTCGTCCTGGCGATCGGCATGCCAGCCGGCCGACACGCTGCCGTGCGAGATCGAGGCCTGCGCCGCCAGCGTCTCGCCGGATTGCTTCGGCAGTTCGATCGCCGCGTCGCCGAATGGCGTGCCCTCGCGCGCCGATGCATCGAGCAGGCGCGACTTCAGGTTCAGCGAGCGCGGGTCGCCCGCCTCCGGTACCTTGTGCGACGTCACGATCGACGCCTGGAAACCGTTGTCCGCCAGCCAGTGCCCCGCCTCACCGGTGTCGAGCCCGCTCGGCGTGCCGAGCGTGAAGGTCGCCGATGCGGAGCCGGGTTCCGAACCCGGCGTCGACCCCGTTCCTGCCTGTGCCACGCCGCACACGCCCAGCGCGCACGCCGAGGCGATGATCCACGACATCTTCATCTGTTCTCCCTGCCGGATCCACTTCCGGAGATCCCCCATTGGAAGAGGCGGCGCCATCGGCGGCAACCCCCAATTGGTAGCGGCCCGTGTATCCGACGGAGTGCCGTCCGACAAGCCGCTTCCGGATCAGCGCGATGCCAGGCTCTGCGCCGGCCGCCGCAGGCTCGGATCGAACGGGTGGATCTGCGGGCCGATTGCGGCCGCCTCGCGCTTCAGCAGTTCCACCACCGTCGGCATCCGGTCCGCGTTGAGCCGGTCCGAGATCGTGCCCACTGACAACGCCGCCACCGCACGCCCCTCGCGGTCGAGCACCGGCACCGCGACGCCTGCCATGCCCTCCAGCAGCCCGGTGTTGCGGCCTGCGTAGCCCGTCTGCCGCACGCGGTCGATCTCGGTGCGCAGGTAGACCTCGTCGTACACGCCGTACTCGCGCACCCGCGACAGGTTGAAGCGGATCACCTCCTCGCGCTCGGCCTCCGGCAGGAACGCGAGGATCGCCAGCGCCCCTTGCCCCACGCCCAGCGCGACGCGCCCGCCAACGTCGCCGGTGAACGAGCGGATCGGGAACGGCCCCTCGCTGCGGTCCAGGCACACCGCATCGAAGCCGCTGCGCGCGAGCAGGAAGATGCTGTCGCCCAGGCTCGCGCACAGCCGCAGCAGCGCCGGCCGGCACAGCGTGCGCAGGTCGGCCGGGTTGCCGGCCGAGGCTGCCAGCGCGAAGAACTCGATGCCCAGCCGATACAGCTTGCTGCGCGCGTCCTGCTCGACGATGCCCTCGGTCACCAGCGACTGCAGCAGCCGGTGCGTGGTGGCCTGCGTCAGGCCCACGCTGCGGGCAATCTGCGTGACGCGCCCCCCATCGGCGTGCACCTGCGCCAGCGCACGGATCACGGCAAACAGCCGGCTGGCGGCGGCGGTCGACGGGCTGTCTTCGCTCATGCTCGATCCTGTGGAATCCCGTGGGTCACGGATGCCCTAAGTATTCCATCAAACGAAATAGGGAAATGGAGTATTTGATTGATTGGAATTCTCGGGTCAAGATGGCCCGCAACTTGCAATTTATCGAAAGAGTTTCTGAAAGACTCTTCTCCTGGATCTGGCAAGCGAGGACCCCGATGTCTTTCCTGCAGTTGACTGGCGTGACCAAGTTCTACGGCGACACCTGCGCGGTCGCCGACATGAACCTGTCGGTCGAGAAAGGCGAGTTCGTCTCGCTGCTCGGGCCCTCGGGCTGCGGCAAGACGACCACGCTGCAGATGGTGGCCGGCTTCGAGCCGGTGACGCGTGGCCGCATCGAGCTCGACGGCCGCGACATCACGCACGCCAAGGCCAACACCCGCGGCCTGGGCATCGTGTTCCAGACCTATGCGCTGTTCCCGCACATGACGGTCGCCGCCAACGTGGCCTTCGGCCTCGAGATGCGCCGCATGCCACGCGCCGAGCGGCTGGAGCGCGTGCGCGGTGCGCTCGCGCTGGTGCACCTGGAAGCGCATGCCGGCAAGTACCCGCGCGAGCTCTCCGGCGGGCAGCGCCAGCGCGTCGCACTCGCCCGCGCGCTGGTGATCGAGCCGCCGGTGCTGCTGCTCGACGAGCCGCTGTCCAACCTCGACGCGCAACTGCGCGAGGAGATGCAGTTCGAGCTGCGCCGCATCCAGCGCCAGGTCGGCACCACCACGGTGATGGTCACGCACGACCAGGGCGAGGCGATGTCGATCAGCGATCGCGTCGTCGTGATGGAGCAGGGCCGCGCGACGCAGGTCGACCGGCCGCAGCGCCTCTACGAACACCCGCGCACCCGCTTCATCTCGACCTTCGTCGGCAAGGCCAACCTGCTGGAAGGCCGCGTCAACGGCGAAGGCGCGGTGCAGGTCGGCAGCCTTCGCGTGGTGGTCGACGAGACCGGCTTCCGCCCCGGTGCCGCGGTGCTGCTGAGCGTGCGGCCCGAGAAGCTGCAGTTCGTCGCGCCGGGCAGCGGCCGGCTCGACGGCGAGATCGCCGAGCGCTTCTTCCTCGGCAGCCAGTGGCTGTACCGCGTCGACACCGCGGTCGGCGCGCTCGCGGTGCTGTGCCCGAACGACGGCCGCGCGGCGCTCGAGGCCGGGCAGCGCACCGGCATCGACTGGCCGGTGCACGGCAGCCGGCTGCTGCCGGGCGAGTCTCCTGCAGAGGCGGCCGCGTGAAGCTCGCCCCCTGGTGGCTCGGCGGCCCGGCGGCGCTGCTCTTCACCGGCTTGCTGCTGGTGCCGCTCGCGCTCACCGCGGTGCTGTCGTTCAACGTCTACGACCCGGCCACCGGCGCGCGTGCCGGCGAGTTCACGCTGGCGCACTACGCGATGGTGTTCGGCGATCCGTACTACCACGGCATCTTCTGGCGCACCTTCCGCATCGCCGCGCTGGTGGCGCTGATCTGCGTGCTGGTCGGTGCGCCCGAGGCCTACGTGCTCAGCCGCATGCGCAACCCGTGGCGCTCGGTGATGCTGCTGGTGGTGCTGGCGCCGCTGCTGGTCTCGGTGGTGGTGCGGGCCTTCGGCTGGAGCATGCTGCTCGGCCCCGAAGGGCTGGTCAACGCGGCGCTGGGCGCGCTCGGCCTCGGGCCCTTCAAGCTGCTCTACACCGAGACGGCGGTCGTCATCGCGCTGGTGCACGTGATGCTGCCGTTCATGGTGATCCCCGTGTGGACCTCGCTGCAGAAGCTCGACCCCGGCATCGAGAACGCCGCGCTGTCGCTGAAGGCCTCGCCGTTCACCACGCTGCGCCGCATCGTGCTGCCGCAGGTGATGCCGGGCATCCTGTCGGGCAGCCTGATCGTGTTCGGCCTCGCGGCCAGCTCGTTCGCGATCCCCGGCCTGCTCGGCGGGCGCCGGCTCAAGATGGTCGCGACGGTGGTCTACGACGAGTACCTGCACGAGCTGAACTGGCCGCTCGGCGCCGCGATCGCGCTGACGCTGCTGGCCGCCAACCTCGCGGTGATGCTGGGCTGGAACCGGCTGATCGAAGGCCGCTACCGCCGTGCGCTCGGCTGATCCGACGGACCGCCCCCGATGAACCGCAACGGCCCGCTCGCACTCGCGTTCAACGCGCTCGTCATCGCCTTCATGCTGGCGCCGCTGGTCGTCGTCTGCCTGGTCGCCTTCACGCCCGAGAACACGCTGACGCTGCCGACCACGAGCTTCTCGCTGCGCTGGTTCCACGCGGTGTTCGAGCACCCGGATTTCATGCAGTCGTTCTGGAACAGCCTGTGGCTCGCGCTCGGCTCGGCCACGCTCGCCACGCTGCTGGCGGTGCCGGCGGGGCTCGCGATCACGCGCCACCAGTTCGCCGGGCGCGAGTTCCTGAACGGCCTGTTCCTGTCGCCGCTGATCATTCCGCACCTGGTGCTGGGCGTCGCGCTGCTGCGGCTGTTCGCGCTGGTCGGCGGCACCGGCAGCTTCGGCTTCCTGGTGTTCGCGCATGCGCTGATCGTCACGCCGTACACGCTGCGGCTGGTGGTGGCGGCGCTGGTCGGCTTCGACCGCAGTGCCGAGCAGGCGGCGGCGTCGCTCGGGGCCGGCCGCTTCACCGTCTTCCGGCGCATCACGCTGCCGATGATCCTGCCGGGCGTCACCGGTGGCTGGATGCTGGCCTTCATCAACAGCTTCGACGAGGTGACGATGTCGATCTTCGTGACCTCGCCGAGCACGGTGACGCTGCCGGTGCGCATGTACATGTATGCGACCGAATCGATCGACCCGCTGATGGCCGCGGTGTCGGCGTTGATGGTCGGCGTGACGGCCTTCGCGATGGTGCTGCTCGATCGCGTCTACGGGCTCGATCGCGTGCTGGTGGGGCGCCGCTGATGAGCACGCGCCGACCGCTGCTGGTGCGCCTGGCCGAGACCGACCGTGCGAGCGTGGCCTTCACGCTCGACGGTGAACCCGTCACGGCGCTTGCGGGCGACACGGTGCTGACGGCCGTGCTGGCGCAGCACGACCGCCTGCGCCGCAACGAGTTCAGCCACGCGCCGCGCGCGGGCTTCTGCCTGATGGGCGCATGCCAGGACTGCTGGATCGCGACCGCCGACGGCGAGCGGCTGCGCGCCTGCGCCACCTTCATCGCGCCGGGCATGGTCTTGCTGAGCGACGGGGAGAGCGCATGACATCACCCGTGATCGTCGGTGCCGGCCCGGCCGGCGTGCGCGCCGCGCAGGCGCTGGTCGCGCACGGACTGCGCCCGGTGCTGATCGACGAGGCGCCGCGTGCCGGCGGGCAGATCTACCGGCGCCCGCCCGCGCATTTCCGCCGCACGGCCGCTGCGCTGTACGGCACCGAGGCGGCGCGCGCCACCGCCTTGCATGCCGCGGCCGATGGCCTCGCAGACCGCATCGACCACCGGCCCGACAGCCTGGTGTGGAACGCGCAGGGCGGCGCGCTCGACGTGCTGCACCGCGGCCGCATCGAGCGCGTGCCGTACCAGGGCCTGATCGTTGCCACCGGCGCCACCGACCGCGTGCTGCCGGTGCCCGGCTGGACGCTGCCGGGCGCCTTCACGCTGGGCGGCGCGCAGGTGGCGCTGAAGTTCCAGGGCTGCGCGATCGGCGGGCGCGTCGTGCTGATGGGCAGCGGGCCGCTGCTGTACCTCGTCGCGTACCAGTATGCGAAGGCCGGTGCGCGCGTGGCGGCGGTGCTCGACAGCGCGCGGCTGGCCGACCAGGTCGCCGCGCTGCCGCTGATGCTGACGCAGCCGGCCACGCTGATGAAGGGCGCCTGGTACGTGGCCTGGCTGCACGCGCACCGCGTGCCGATCCTGCGCGGTGCACGGCCGCTGAAGATCATCGGCGGCGAGCGCGTCGAGGCGCTGCAGTTCGAGCACCGCGGCCGGGCCCGCACGATCGAGTGCGACGCGGTCGGCATGGGCCATGCGCTGCGCCCGGAGACCCAGCTCGCCGACCTGCTCGGCTGCGGCTTCGCGTTCGACGCGGTGCAGCGCGCGCACCTGCCGCTGCGCGATGCGGCAGGCCGCAGCAGCGTGGCCGGCGTGTACCTGGCCGGCGATGGCGCCGGCATCCTCGGTGCCGATGCCGCCGAATGGGCCGGCGAGCGCGCTGCACTGGCGCTGCTGGAAGACCGCGGCATGGCCGTCGACGCGGCGCGGGCGCGCGCGCTGGAGCAGCGCCTGGCCGGCATCCAGCCGTTCCGCCGCGGGCTCGAACGCGCCTTCCCGTTC
>NZ_JBFUGN010000241.1:0-7322 GCF_056402895.1 Rhizobacter sp. P3_B12
GGCACCAGCACCTGGCGCGCGAACGTCGGCGGCGCCGTGATGCGCAGCCGCTGCACCTGCTGCGCGGCGCGCTGGTGCAAGGGCACTGCAGCCAGCAGGCCGAGCGCGGTCGAGACCTGGGCCAGGTACTCCTTGCCGGCCGGCGTCAGCACCAGCGCCCGCGCCGAGCGCGTCAGCAGCGGGGTGCCGAGCAGCTCCTCCAGCGTCGCGATGCGCTTGCCGATCGCGCTCGCCGTCACGTGCAACTCATCGGCCGCGCGCTCGAAGCTGCCCAGGCGGGCCGCGCACTCGAAGGCGCGCAGGCCGTCGATCGACGGGTAGCGGAGGTCGGGCAGGCTCATGAGGCGCGATGATAGGCCGCTCTCGGGCGCGTCGAATTCGTTTGTTGACAAACGAATTCAATTGAATACACTGGGCCGCAACGGAACGACTGCGAAGGAAGCGTCATGGTGAGAACCTCGTCCATGGAGCCGGTGTCCGCGCGATTGCCCGGCGACATCTACCTCTGGCTGGCCGGCCTGGAGATCGAAGGCGCGCCCACCAACAGCGACAAGGTGCGGGTGCTGCTGTCCCAGCTGAAGCGCCAGTACGACGGTGCCTTCGACTACGCCGCGGCCCATGCCTGGGTGCGCGACCTGATGGGCGGCCTGCGCGACGGCCTGGTGGCGGCCGAGCGCGAATCCGGCCGACACTCCGACCTGCTGGCCGCCTCGCTGGAGCAGCTGACTTCCACGCTCGCGCTGGTGGTGTCGTCGCGCCCCGCCAATGCCGGCGAGGCGCGCGCGCTGGAAGACGCGCTGGTGCGGCGCCTGTTCGCGATGGCCGATGGCCTGCTGCGCCAGGGCGCGACCAGCGAGGCATCGGCTTTCGATCCCGGCGTGGTGCGACGACACTGGAAGAGCACGCTCGAACTCGCCCAGCTTCTCAACGACAAGCAAGGAGGTCCCCATGGCTGATTCCCTGAAGGCGCGCGTCGGCCGCGTCATCGTCGGCAGTGCCCATGCGCTGCTCGACCGGCTCGAAGGCGCCGCTCCCGAGGCGATGATGGAGCAGGCCCTGCGCGAAATCGACAAGGTGGTCGACGAGGTGYGCCACGAGCTGGGCACCGCCGCGGCCAACCGCCACCTGGCACAGCAACAGCACGCGCTGCTGAACCGCCGCCACACCGAGCTGTCGGCCCACATCGACGAGGCCATCGCGCAGTCGCGCGAAGACCTGGCCCGCGTCGCGGTGGCGCGCCAGCTCGACATCGAGGCCCAGATCCCTGTGCTCGAGCGCTCGCTGGCCGAGCTGTCCGGCGAAGAGACCGAACTCACCGGCTACGTCAACGCGCTGCTGGCCAAGCGCCGCGAGATGACCGAGGCGCTGCAGAACTTCCGTGCCTCGCGCAAGGCGGTGGCCGGCGGCACCGCGCATGCCGCCACCACGCGCAGCAGCGAGCGCCGGGTCGAGGCCGCCAGCTCCGCCTTCGACCGCATCTACCAGCGCGAGACCGGCTTGTCGCCGGCCGCGGCCGGCACGTCGATCGAGCATGCCGCGCGGCTGAAGGAGCTGGAGGACATGGTGCTGAACAACCAGATCGAGGAGCGCCTGATGAAGCTGAAGGCGGCCCAGGCATGAATCTCCTGACGGCGCCGCAGACGGTGCCCTTCGGCGCGGCCTTCGTGGTGATGCTCGGCCTCGCGGTGCTGGAGCTGGTCGGCTTGCTGTCGTCGTTCAGCCCGAGCGAGTGGATCGACCACTCGCTGCTGCCCGAGCCCCATTCCGACGCCGGCCTGGACGGCGTGCTGGGCTGGCTGCACCTGGGCAAGGTGCCGACGCTGATCCTGCTGGTGCTGCTGCTGGCCGGCTTCTCGATCTGCGGCTACCTGGTGCAGATGCTGGCCTCGGGCGTCAGCGGCGCCTACCTGCCGGGCCTGGTCGCCTCGCTGCCGGCCGGTGCCGGCGCCGTCGCGGCGGTGCGCCTGCTCGGCGGCGCGCTCGGGCGGATCATCCCGCGCGACGAAAGCTCCATCGTCAGCGAACGCGAGTTCATCGGCCGGGTCGCCACCATCACCAGCGCGTCCACTCGCGAAGGGCTGGCCTCGCAGGCGCGGYTGCGCGATGCGCACGGCCGGGCCCATTTCCTCCTGGCCGAACCCGACGTGGCCGGCCTGGTGCTGGCCGACGGCATGGAGGTGCTGGTGGTGTCGCGCGTCGGCAGCATCTACAGAGTGATAGCGAACCCGCACCCGACGCTGATGTAGCGTGCGGGGCACCCACAACGTTTCGGATCCATCGAGGAGGAGGTCGTGATGAACAGTCTGATCGAGATCGGCGTGCTCGCCGCCATTGCGCTGCTGGCGATCGTGCTGATCGGCCTGGTGCTGGCGCGGCTCTACAAGCGCTCCACCAAGGAAACCGCGTTCGTTCGCACCGGCCTGGGCGGCCAGAAGGTCATCATGGACGGCGGCGCCATCGTGCTGCCGGTGTTCCATGAGCTGGTGATGGTGAACATGAACACGCTCAAGCTCGAGGTGCTTCGCCGCGAGCGCGAGAGCCTGATCACGAAAGACCGCATGCGCGTCGACGTGATCGCGGCGTTCTTCGTGCGCGTCAAGCAGACCGCCGAGGCGATCAGCACCGCGGCCCAGACGCTGGGTGCGCGCACGCTGAGCCCGAACGAGCTGAAGGCGCTGGTCGAGGACAAGTTCGTCGATTCGCTGCGCGCGACCGCCGCGACCATGACCATCCAGGAGCTGCAGGACAAGCGCCGCGAGTTCGTGCAGGCGGTGCAGAACGCGGTGGCCGAAGACCTCGAGAAGAACGGGCTCGAGCTCGAGTCCGTCTCGCTGACCAGCCTGGACCAGACCGACAAGCAGTTCTTCAACCCGAACAACGCCTTCGACGCCGAGGGCCTGACGAGGTTGACCGAGCAGACCGAGTCGCGCCGCAAGCAGCGCAACGACGTCGAGCAGGACACCGAGATGCAGGTGCGCACCAAGAACCTCGATGCATCGCGCCAGAAGCTGCTGATCGAGAAGGACCAGGAGTTCGCGACGCTGACCCAGCAGCGCGAGATCGAGATCGCGCGTGCCGAGCAGATGGCGCAGATCGCGCAGCAGCAGGCCGAGCGCAGCCGCGAGGCGGAGACGGTGAAGATCGAGGCCGAGCGCCAGGTGAGCCAGAAGCGCATCGTCGCCGAGCGCGAGATCAAGGCGGCCGAGATCGAGAAGAACCTGGCCGTGCAGACGCGCACCATCGAGAGCGAGCGCCAGACCGAGGTGCAGCGCGCCGAGCAGCGCAAGCAGGTCGAGATCGCGCGCCAGGACACGCAGATCGCGATCGCCAACAAGTCGCGCGAGCAGTCGGAAGCCGATGCCGCAGCCAACGCGGCGCGGGCCGAAGCGGTGAAGTCGGAAGAAGGCGTGACGACGGCGCGCGAGGTCGCGGTGGCCGAGCGCCTGAAGGAGATCGAGCTGATCGAGGCCGACAAGACCGCCCAGCAGAAGGCGATCGCGGTGAAGGTGGCCGCTGCGGCCGAGAAGGACGCGACGGTCGATCGCGCCGAGGCGATCCGCATCGAGGCCGCGGCGCGCCAGGCGGCGGCGCTGGCCGAGGCCGAGGGGCGGCGCGCGTTGAACGACGCGCTGAACACGCTGTCGTCGGCCCAGATCGACCTGCAGGTGCGCATGCAGCTGTTGCAGCAGTTGCCGCACATCATTGCGCAGGCGGTCAAGCCGATGGAGCAGATCGATTCGATCCGCATCTTCCAGGTCAACGGCCTGGGCCAGGGCGGCGACGGGAACGGCGCGGCGGGATCAGGTCAAGCCGGCACCGGCACCTTTCCGGAGCAGGTCGTCAACTCGGCGCTGCAGTACCAGATCGCCAAGCCCATCATCGACGCGGTGATGAAGGACGCCGGCCTGAACAACCAGGGCATCACCGGCATCAGCGAGTCGATCGCGGCGATGCTGCCGCCGACGCGGCACGCCGACGCCGCGTCGTGACGCTCAGGCGCCGCGGCGCTTGCGCGGCACGAAGTTGAGCTTGCCACCGGCCTTCAGCGCCTCGGCACCCACCTGCACCGGCTGCGCCGGCTGGTCCTGCAACTGGTCCGGGTGCCACAGCACGAGCTGYGCCGCGCCCTCGGGCACGTTGTCGATGCGGGCGATGCCGTTCTCGTCGGTCTTCGCGTACCACGGCGTGTCGGTCACGTACACCTGCCCGCGCATCGACGCATGCAGGTGGCAGCCCAGCCCGATCGGGCCGGCCGTCTCGACCTTGATGTCGGCCTGCGAGCTGCCGGTCTTCTTGGCGCGCGGTGCGGCAGCCTGGTAGTCGTCGTACTCGGATTTGCGGCCACCGGCCGCAGGCGCCGATTCCGCGGCATCCAGCCGGATCTCGAAGCTCTTCACCGCCGGCATGCTGCCCAGCGGCCCGCTCGGCACCGAGCGCACGTGGTGGTCGTAGCTGTCGCGGTTCAGGAAGCGCAGCGTCGTGCCGGCCGGCACCACCGTCAGGAAGGGCGCGAAACGCAGGTTCTCCTGCGCGATCACGACCGGCGCCGCCGGCGGCTTCAGCAGCGGCTTGATCGCCGGCTCGATCAGCACCACGGTGTCGATGGCCGGCTTGCCGTCGGCATCGGTCACGAGGACCTGCACGCTGGCGGCCTGCGCGTTCAGCGCGAGGAGGGTGGTCAGGGCGAGCGCGAGGGCGCGCAGGGTCGGGTGGGAAGAGGTCATGGTGTGGCTCAGGGTGTGTTGATGATGTCGCGGTGCATTGGCGCCAGCCTGGCGAGCAGCTTGTTCTGYGTGGTGAACGCGATGCCCTGCGCCTCCATCGCCTGCTGCAGCACCTCGACCAGCGCGTTGAAGTTGTTCTTGTTGATGTCCATGCCGGYGTGCGCCTGCTTCATGTCCGGGCCCTTGCGCCGGCATGGGCCGCCCGACACCTCGCAGAACTGCGTGACCAGCTCGGCCTTCACGTGCGCCTGGTCGACGTCCTTGAAGAACGGGTTCATCCGCGGGTCGGCCAGCAGCCGGACCATGAAGTCGTCGACCAGCTTCACGAGGCCGGGCTGCGCGCCGAGCTGCTGGTAGAGCGCGTCATCGGTGGGCTTGGTGGTGGTCTGCGCATGCGCGCCGCCGGCCATGAGCGCCGCGCCGAGCAGCAGCGCACGGGCCAGCGTGGAAAGGATGCGGTTCATCGTGGGTCTCCTGGCAGGGGTCAGAACGCGATCTGCGCGGACAGGTAGCCGCCGTTCTGCCGGCGCGTCACGACGCCCGGCACGATCTTGCCGAGGTCGACGTAAGCGGCGGTCAGCGAGAAGTTCTTGCACGGCGCCCACGCGATGAACACGTCGGCCCAGTCGTCCTCCTTCAGCGCGCCGGCGCCGAGCGCGGTGTTGTGGCGGAAGTTGTCCGGCTTGGCGCGGTATTCGATGCCGGCCGCGATGGTCTTGCTGAACAGATAGGCCAGCGACACCTCGGGCTGCAGCCGGTAGCTGTCGTGTTCGGTCGCGCCGAAGCCGAGCAGGCCGTTCTGGTTGGCCTTGGTGGCGCGCAGTGTCAGGTTGGCGAGGATGCCCTGTGCGAGGAACAGCTTGGTCGCGCTGACGTAGAGGTCGGTGCCGCTGTCCTTCGCGCCGAACGCGGTCAGCACGTCGGCCAGCGGCCCGGAATGCGCCTTCTTGTACTGCAGGCCGACGGCGATCTGCGGCATCCAGCTGTCGCTGTCGAGCACCGCATCGCCGGCCACGCGCAGCTTCAGGCCGACGATGTCCTGCTTCAGCCGCAGGTCGTTGAACGACGGATCGCCCAGCACGCCGGCGAGGGCCCCGCCGACCGGGCCGGTGTCGAAATCCTGGTGGGCGAGCGAGAGCTCGATGCGATCGTCATAGGCGACTGCGACGCCATAGCCGCTCAGTCCGTAGTCCTGCGTCTTCACGCGAGTCACGAAGGCCGAGCCGCCGAACTCGCGGGTCGTGCCATAGCCGCCGGTCACGGCCCAGGGCGTCAGGCCGCCGCCAGCCGCACCGTCGATGCTGCTGACGCCGCCGGTCAGCAGCAGCTTGCCGCCGTAGGTGCTGCTCTGGGCCAGCACCGGCGCGGTGGCGACGGCGAGGGGAAGGACGGCGCACGCGAGCGCCAGTCGATGCAAGGGCATGGGGTCTCCTCAGGTTCGTTGGCGGATCTACGCACTGAGGTCGGCCACGGATGCAGTCTGCCGATCGCGCAGGGGCGCATGGTCCCCTTAACGTGAAAAATTGGCAATCCGGGCTACGGGTCTGGCTGATCGAACAACGGCATCGGCGCGTAGACCGGCTCGGCCTCGCGCACCTCGGGCGGCGCGGCCATCGGGGCGACCAGCTCGCTCAGCGTGGCCAGGTTGCCGGCGCGCACGCCCAGCAGCCGCAGCCGGCGCGACAGGTCGACGCGCTTCAGGCATTCGCCCGCGGCGCGGCGGATCGTGCGGGCGTCCATCGTGTGGGCGGGCAGCGTCAGGTCGCGCGTGACGATCTTGAAATCGTCGAAGCGCAGCTTGATGCCGATGGTCTTGCCGGCGTAGCCCTTGCGCGCCAGGTCGCCGGCGAGCTCCACGCACAGCTCGGTGAAGATGGCCGACAGCGCGGGCCGGTCGCGCACCGCGTGCAGGTCGCGGTCGAAGGTGGTCTCGCGGCTGATCGACTTCGGCTCGCTGTACGTCACCACGGCGCGCTCGTCGCGGCCGTGCGAGGCCTCGTGCAGCCACGCGCCGTAGCTCTTGCCGAAGTGCTCGACCAGCCAGGCCGGGTCGGCCGCGGCGATGTCGCCGATGGTGTGCAGGCCGAAGCCGGCCAGCTTCTCGCTCGCCTTCGGGCCGATGCCGTTGACCTTCTTCGCGGCCAGCGGCCAGATGCGCGCCGGGATTTCATCGAACGACAGCAGCGTCAGGCCGTTCGGCTTGTCGAGTTCGGAGCACAGCTTGGACAGCAGCTTGTTCGGCGTGACGCCGACCGAGCAGGTCAGGCCGGTGGCGTCGAACACCGCGTCTTTCAGCGCCTGGCCGAGGCTGCGGCCGGCGTCGTGCTGTGCGCCGGGTACGTCGGTCAGGTCGATGTAGATCTCGTCGATGCCGCGGTCTTCGACCAGCGGCGCGATCTGCCGCACCGCGGCCTTGAACAGGCGCGAGTAGCGCCGGTATTCGTCGAAGTCGACCGGCAGCAGGATGGCGTCGGGCGCCARCACGGCGGCCTTCATCATGCCCATCGCCGAGTACACGCCGAGCGCGCGTGCCGCGTAGGTGGAGGTGGTGATGACGCCGCGGCCGGTGTAGTCGCGCAGCTTCGCGTAGCGCCAGCT
>NZ_JBFUGN010000242.1:0-7295 GCF_056402895.1 Rhizobacter sp. P3_B12
GCGCATGGGCGTCGTCGGCGCGCACCGGCACCGGGGCGCTGCTGCCGCTGGTCTGGCCGACCGGGATGGTGATGGTGCTGCCGTTGCTCAGCGCGATCACCAGCGGGCTGCCGGCGACCGGGTTGTTCAGCGTCGCGGTGTAGGTGAGGCTGCCGCCTTCGGTCACCGTGGCCGCCGACGCGGTCAGGGTGATGGCGGTGCCTTCGGGCGCCACGGTGACCGGCACGCTGACCGGCGCCGAGGTGCCGCCTTCGTTGTCGGTGACGGTGAAGCCGATGTCGGTCGAGCCGTGGTAGTTCGGGTCGGGGCGGAACACCAGGTTGGCCGCGTCTGCTGCCGAGATCGGCGTGCCGGCGCTGACCGGGGTCGTGCCGTCGGGCAGGTACAGCGTGCCGTGCTGGGGCAGCGTGGTGACGGTGACGCTGGTCACGCTGCCGTCGATGTCGCTGCCGCCCAGGTGGACGGCGATCGGCGTGTCTTCGAGGCCCGAACCGGCCGGCACGCTGGTGGCGACCGGCAGGTCGTTGACCGGCGTGACCGAGATCGCGACGCTGGCCGGCGCCGAGACGGCGCCGCTGTTGTCGGTGACCGTGAAGCTGACGCCGGCACTGCCGTTGAAATCGGCGGAGGGCTTGAACAGCAGGCCGGCGGCATCGGCGGCGCTCAGGGTCTGGCCGGCGGTGACGACGGTGACGCCGTCGGCCAGCAGCAAGCTGGCGCCGGCCGGGATCGAGACGATCGTGACCGAGACCACGCTGCCGTCGGCATCGCTGCCGCGCAGCGGCAGCGGCAGCGTGCTGTCTTCGAGGCCGCTGGCGATGCCGCCATTCGCCAGCGGTGCGGTGTTCTGCGGAGCCGGCGGCGGGCCGGCCGGGGTGGGGGCSGGGGTGGTGGCCGGGGTGGTGGCAACACCGTCGCCGGTCGGCGTGGTGGCCACGATCGGGGTGGTCGCGGGCGCGGGCGCGACGGTCTCGGTGAGTTCCAGGGAGGCGGGCGTGATGGCCTCGGCGATGCGGTCGACGCGCAGGCCGGGGGTCAGGCCGCCACCGCCACCGCCGGCCAGGCCGGCCGCCGGGGCCGTCAGCGCATCGGGCTGGTTCAACTCGGCGATCACGCGATCGATGTCGGTGTCGGCCGCGGCGGGAATCTTCGGCGCCGTGGCCATCATCGGCGCGTCGAGGTCGTCCAGCCGCACGATGCCGTCCTGCGTCGTCAGGATCAGGTCGCCCTTGTTCACCACGTCGCCGATCTGCAGCGCACGGACATGGCCGTCCGGCGTGCGGATCAGGGCTGCACCCCAAAGCGCGGAAACCTTGCCGTGTTGGGTTTGGACGATGGTGGGCATGGGATTTCCTCGGACGCAAGACTGGCCAGAACTTACCAGTCAGGATATCCAGAAACCCAGCGCTTATGTACGAATCTACGGGGCCGTTTCGTGACCTGGGTCACCGAATACAGCCCTTCGTGAGCCAATAAGGAAGCTTGCGATCAACGCTCGCGCAGTGCGTTGGACTGGACCTTCAGCACCGGCTTCAGCACGTAGGCCAGCACGGTCTTCCGGCCGGTCAGCACGTTGACCTCGGCCGTCATGCCCGGGATGATGGGCATCTTTTCGCTGAAGTTCGCGCGCGTCGTGCGCACCCGCACCAGGTAGAACGCGTTGCCGCGCTCGTCGGTGATGGTGTCGGGGCTGATGTTCTCGACCTGCGCCTCGAGCCCGCCGTAGATCGAGAAGTCGTAGGCGGTGAACTTGACCGTCGCCGGCTGGCCGGGGCGGATGAAGGCGATGTCCTTCGGCGCCATGCGCGCCTCGAGCACCAGGTTGTCGTCGAGCGGCACGATCTCGACGATGTCCTTGCCCGGCTGCAGGACGCCGCCGACGGTGTTGGCCAGCAGCCGCTGCACCCGCCCGCGCACCGGCGACTTGACCTGCGACTTGGTGACCTTGTCGGTCAGCGCGACCGCGCCCTCGTTCAGCGCGTTCAGCTTGCCGGCCACCTCGGCCAGCTCCTTGCGCGCCTCGTTGCGAAAGCCGATCTCGGTCTCCTGGCTCTTGCGCTGCGCCTCGCCGATGGCCGCCTGCACGCGCGCGATCTGCGCGCTGGCCTGCTCCGAATCGCCGCGCGAGCGCGCCACCTCGCGTTCGAGCCGCAGGATGTCGACCTCCGACACCGCGCCGCTGGCCAGCAGCGRCCGCGTCTTCCCGAGCTCCTGCTGGCCGAACTCGAGCCCGCGGTCGGCCGCCGCCTTGCGGGCGCGCATCTCGGTCAGCTCCTGCTGGCGCTGCTGCAGCTGCTGGTGGTTGATCGACAGCAGCGTCTCCAGCTCGGAGCGCTTGGCTTCGTACAGCTGGCGCTCGCCGAGCAGGATGCGCTGTTCGTCCGGGTCTGCCGAGGTGGGCGGCGTGAAGACCGAGCCGTCGGCCAGCGCCTGCAGCCGCGCCTGGCGGGCCTTCAGCGCGAGGCCGGTGGCGGCGCTCTCGCGCACGCCCGAGGTGGCGCGCGTCTCGTCGATCTTCAGCAGCAGCTGGCCGGCCTCGACGACCTGGCCTTCGCGCACCAGGATCTCGGAGACGACGCCGCCGTCCAGCGACTGCACCACCTGCAGCTGGCGCGACGGGATCACCTTGCCGTCGCCCTTGGTCACCTCGTCGACGTGGGCGAGCGCCGCCCAGGTGACCAGCAGCACGACGATCAGCAGCGCCGCGCGCACGATCGACTGCGCCTGGTGGGTGCCGCTGCGAGACATCACCTGGTCGGCCTCGGCCTCGAAGCTGCGGAATCCGGCATCGCCGGCGTTGTCGGGCGTGACGACCGGGCCGAGCAGGCGCCGCGTGATCGGATCCAGCAGCAGGCGGATGCGCTCCAGCACCCACATCACGGCCAGGCCGAGCTTGATCAGGATGCGGTTCGTGCCGCCTTCGTGTCGCGTGCCCATCAGGCGGCCCTCGCGATGCGACCGCTCTGCAGCGCTTCCATGATGCGGTCGCGCGGCCCGTCGGCGACGATCTTGCCGCCGTCGATCACGATCACGCGCGTCACCATCGCGAGCAGCGAGGTGCGGTGCGTCACCAGCACCACCGTCTTGTTCTGCGCGAAGTTGCCGATGTTGTGCGTGATCTGCGCCTCGGTGGAGAAATCCATCGCGCTGGTCGGCTCGTCGAGCAGCAGGATCGGCGCGTTGTGCAGCACCGCGCGCGCCAGGCCGATGCCCTGGCGCTGCCCGCCCGACAGCGATTCGCCGCGCTCGCCCACCGTCATGTCGAAGCCGCGCGGATGCCGGTCGATGAAGCTGCTCATGCCGGCCAGCTCGGCCGCCGCGACGATCGCCGAATCATCGGCATACGGCAGCCCGAAGGTGATGTTGTCGCGCAGGCTGCCGTAGAACAGCGTCACGTCCTGCGACACGTAGCCCAGGTTGCGGCGCACGTCGGCCGGGTCGAGCTGGCGCAGGTCGATGCCGTCGAGCAGCACCGCGCCGTCGAGCGGCTGGTACAGGCCCATGATCAGCCGCTCGATCGTCGATTTGCCGGAGCCCACGCGCCCGATCAGCGCGACCCGCTCGCCGGCCTGGATCTTGAAGCTGATGCCGTCCAGCGCCGCATCCTGCCGGCCTGGGTAGGCGAACTTGACGTTGCGGAACTCGATGTCGCCGCGCAGCTGCGGGCGTTGCACGAAGTTCTCGCCAGGCGGGCGCTCGACCGGCTTCTCCATGATCTTGTCGAGCGACTCCATCGCGGTGCGCGCACCCTGGTACTGCATCAGCAGCCCGACGATCTGCCCGGCCGGCTGCAGCGCGCGCGACGCGAGCATCGACGAGGCCACCAGCGCCCCCATCGTCAGCTCGCGCTGGCTGATCRGGTACACGCCGACGATCACGATCGCGACCGTCACGCCCTGCGACAGCCAGTTGGTGCCGTAGTTGGCCGTGGCCGACAACGCCCGCATGCGCACGTTGGTCACCGCGAGGAAGGCGTTCGCGCGCTCCCACTTGGCCTGCACGACGCTCTCGGCGCCCAGCGACTTGATGGTCTCGATGCCGGTCA
The DNA here is from genome assembly GCF_056402895.1 of Rhizobacter sp. P3_B12. Lineage (NCBI taxonomy): Bacteria > Pseudomonadati > Pseudomonadota > Betaproteobacteria > Burkholderiales > Sphaerotilaceae > Rhizobacter > Rhizobacter sp. P3_B12. The sequence goes on from NZ_JBFUGN010000242.1 coordinate 4,046, forward strand.
GGCTCTCGATCAGCGTCGCGTTGCGCTGCGCCGCGGCCTGGTAGGTGGTCTGCGACAGCTCGTGCAGCCGGTGCTGCAGCACGTAGCCGATCACCAGGATCAGCAGGAAGGCCGTGACCACCGGCACCGCGAGCCACGGCGAGATCCAGGCCAGCACGACCACGAACAGCAGCGCGAACGGCAGGTCGATCAGCGCGGTGACGGTGCCCGACGCGATGAAGTCGCGCACCTGCTCGAAGCCGCGCAGGTTCGACGCGAACGAGCCGACCGACTCCGGCCGGTTCTCCAGCCGCATGCCCAGCACCTTCTCCATCAGCGTGGCCGAGATCTGCACGTCGATGCGCGCGCTCGCCTCGTCGACGAAGTGGCTGCGCAGCAGCCGCATGAACAGGTCGCCGCACATGATCAGCACCACGCCGATCGACAGCGCCCACAGCGTCTCGACCGCGTTGTTCGGCACCACGCGGTCGTAGACGTTCATCGAGAACAGCGGGAACACCAGCGCGAACACGTTGACCAGCAGCGCCGCCCACAGCACGTCGCGGTAGACGATGCGCTGCTCGAGCACCGCGCCCCAGAACCAGTGGCGCTGGCGCACCGCGCGCACCTCGGGCGTGCGCGCGTCGAAGCGGAAATGCGGGCGCACGAACAGCACCACGCCGGTGTAGCGCCGTTGCAGGTCGGCGAGCGGCAGCACGATCGAGCCCTGGCCGGTCTCCGGCAGCAGCACGCGGGCCACCGGGCCCTCCTTGCCGCCGTTCTCGAAGCGCAGCAGCACGCAGGCCTGGTTGTCCTTCAGGATCAGGATGGCCGGCAGCGCGGCGGCGTCGATGCGCTGCAGCGCCAGGCGCTGCAGCTTGGTCGCCATGCCGGCGCGCGCCGCGGCCCGCTCGGTGAGCTCGATGGTCAGCTTGCCCTTGCCGCTGTCACCCAGCGGCAGCCCGGCCGACAGCGAGGCGCGCGACGCGGCCTGGCCGTTCAGGCGGCAGATCTCGACCAGGCAGTCGAGCAGCGGATCGGGGTGGATCAGGTCTTCGCGCATCCGCAGCGGCGCCGCCTCCGCCGGCCGGTGGGCGGCGGGCGCCTGGGCTGTCGGTTGGGCGGCAGCGGCGGGGGGCAGGGGACGGGGATCGGTCATCGGTGTCGCGGTATCGGGAAGTCAGACGTCGACCTATTCGAACGGCGACAGGGTGCGCCGTCAATCGATATCGGCCATATGAAAGCCGAATTGACCCCGGCGCCGATCGTCGAAGAACCGCCTCAGGGTTTCCCGCACCGTCGGGAACGCGAGCTCGTCCCACGGCACCTCGTCCTCGCGGAACAGGCGGGCCTCGATGGTCTCGGGGCCGGGCGCGAAATCGGTGTCGAGCAGCCGTGCGCGGTAGAAGAAGTGGACCTGCCCGACGCGCACCACGTTGAGCAGCGTGAACAAGGCCTGCATCTCGATGCGGGCGCCGGCCTCCTCGTCGGTCTCGCGCAGCGCCCCTTCGGCCGTCGTCTCGCCGAGTTCCATGAAGCCGGCCGGCAGTGTCCAGAAACCGTGGCGCGGCTCGATGTTGCGGCGGCACAGCAGCACCTGGTCGTGCCACACCGGCAGCGTGCCGACGACGTTCAGCGGGTTCTCGTAGTGGATGGCGCCGCAGCCGGCGCAGGTCGCGCGCTCGCGGTTGTCATCGGGCGGGATGCTGTAGCTGACCGGGGACCCGCAGGTCTTGCAATGCTTGAAGCTTCGGGCCTTGAACATTGCAGGGAGTTTAGCCGTGAGTTTTCAGCCCTCGTGGCATCATCCCGCCATCCCCCACTGACTCTCTTCGGAGTGCCTTCCATGAGCCACGTCGTGCCGGTTCCGGCCACCCCTTCCGTGCCCGTCGTCGGCGCGCAACCCGGTGACACCTTCCCGGTGCGCCGCATCTACTGCGTCGGCCGCAACTACGTCGACCATGCGATCGAGATGGGCCACAGCGGCCGCGAGGCGCCGTTCTTCTTCCTGAAGCCGGCCGACGCGGTGCTGCCGGTGGCCGAGGGCACGACCGGGCAGATGCACTACCCGAGCGCCACGAAGGACCTGCACCACGAGGTCGAGCTGGTCGTCGCGATCGGCAAGGGCGGGCGCAACATCCCGGCGGCCGAGGCGCTCGACCATGTGTACGGCTATGCCGTCGGGCTCGACATGACGCGCCGCGACCTGCAGGGCGAGGCCAAGAAGCAGGGCCGCCCGTGGTGCAGCGGCAAGGGCTTCGACGAATCGGCGCCGATCGGCCCGGTGCGGCCGGCCTCGCAATGCCAGGTGGGCGCCGACACGCGCATCGAGCTGAAGGTCAACGGCGCGCTGCGCCAGCACAGCGTGATCGGCAAGCTGATCTGGAACATCCCCGAAATCATCGAGCAGCTGTCCGGGCTGTGGGAGCTGGCCCCCGGCGACCTGATCTTCACCGGCACGCCCGAGGGCGTGGCCGCGGTCGTCACCGGCGACACGCTGAGCGCGAAGGTCGACGGCGTCGGCAGCCTGCAAGTGCAGCTGGTGGCCCGCTGATGGCGGTCCTGTGACAGGCGTGCACGGCATGCAGCTCTACAGCTACTTCCGGTCATCGGCCTCGTTCCGCGTGCGCGTCGCGCTCGCGCTGAAGGGGCTGGCCTACGACTACGTGCCGGTGCACCTGGTCAAGAACGAGCAGACGCAGCCGGCCTTCGCGGCGCTGTCGCCCGGGCGGCTGGTGCCGGTGCTGAAGGACGAAAACGCGTTGCTGTCGCAATCGCTCGCGATCATCGAGTACCTCGACGAGACCCACCCGCAGCCGCCGCTGCTGCCCGCCGATCCGCTCGGCCGGGCCCGCGTGCGCGCGCTCGCGCTGGACGTCGCCTGCGAGATCCACCCGCTGAACAACCTGCGCGTGCTGCGCTACCTGCTGCACGACCTGGGCGTCAGCGAGGACGACAAGAACCGCTGGTACCGCCACTGGTGCGAGACCGGGCTCGAGACGGTGGAGCGCCAGCTCGAGGGGCAACCTGAGACCGGCCGCTTCTGCCACGGCGACAAGCCGACGCTGGCCGACATCACGCTGGTGCCGCAGATCTTCAATGCGCAGCGCCTGAACTGYCGGCTCGACCACGTGCCGACGGTGATGCGCATCTTCGAGGAATGCATGCGRCTCGATGCGTTCAGCCGCTCGCAGCCTTCGGCCTGCCCGGACGCGACGTGATGGGCACGACGGCGTTGCAGGACGCGCTGTACCCTGACTGGGCGCTGGCC